>JAKADF010000382.1 GCA_021820805.1 Bacillota bacterium | reverse complement strand
GTGACAGTTTTCTCTGGATATGAATAGGGAGATTGTCCAGTTGAATAGTAGTTTCATCACCGATATTGTTCATAGCCCCTTCTATTGCATGTTCGAGTTCCCGAACATTGCCAGGCCAATTATAACTTTGGAATAGAGACAGTATATTTTCTTCAATATGTTCAACGTTCATATGGAACAGTCGATTGTACTTTTGTATGAACGAATGAACAAGCAACGGGATATCGTCTTTCCGCAGCCTTAGCGGCGGCATAGTAAGGGTAACAACACTTAGACGATAATATAAGTCCTCACGCAGTCTATTTGCTTGAATTGCTTCCATTGGGTCTTCATTCATTGTTGCAATGATTCGTACATCAATGGAGGTATTTTTAGTATCTCCAACTCTGCGAATAACCTTTTCTTGGATTGCCCGTAGTAGTTTTGCTTGAAGCAAAGGTGCTAGTGCATTCAACTCATCAAGGAGTAAAGTTCCACCATTTGCTGTTTCAAGAAGCCCAGGTCTGTTCACTGCTCCAGTGAATGCACCTTTGGTTGTACCAAATAATAATCCTTCAATTAACGCTTCCGGAAGAGCTGCGCAGTTTTGTGAGACGAATGGCCCTATTGCACGGGGACTGGCTGTATGTATACTTTGCGCAAGCAATTCTTTCCCTGTGCCAGTTTCGCCAATGATTAATACGGATGAATTTGTGCGGGTTGCACGTTTTGCTTCCTCTAGAACTTGTGTGATTTTGCTGCTTCTCCCGATTATATCTGCAAAAGTATATTTTACATCGGTGTTTTTCAGAATATTATCGCGAATTAGACGCTCCATCTTTGATACATCTTGGGCAATTTCTACAGCTCCCGCAATTGAGTCTCCAGCATAGATTGGGTAAGTGTGGTTTATGGTTGTGATTTGCTCGCCTTTGTTGTTGAAATAGGTTTGTTTAACATTACGGGTTTCCTTGCCAGTTGATAACGTTTTAAGCAGAGTACTCGTTTCGTTTTTGCGAAATTGAAATACATCTGAGACATTTTTATGTAAAACGTCTGATCGTTTCATGCCTTCAATTTGTTCCATCTTATGGTTATAAATTATTGTATATCCATATTTATCAACGGCATGTACTCCTTCGCTAAGTTTTTCGAGAAGGAAGGTGTACAAATGAATCAGTTCATTGGCTTGTATTTTTCGATCTCGTTCGTTCACAGGTCACACCTCCACGAAATTCTTACAGATGGCCTGTTTTTGAATGGCCAATTTTACAATGGAATACATCAAGTATTTGGGATTAGCACTGCAAATAATTTTTGCATGGTTAAGGATGTGTTGCAATAGATGCAATGAAATTTTGCATTCTATTTATTCGTTATTATCGAGGATTCATTTTATTTTGGCGAGTTTTGGATAAAATTGCTTATCTTTTCGAGAGATTTTATTGGCACGCTTTTTGCTTAAAATGTCTTACGTTGGTGTTTGATTGATATAGTTCTGCAACTTTCAGATATACACATGTTGATTATTCGCTCAAGTTATTTATGAGCAGATGATGTTTTAACGGAAGCAAAGGTTGTTTCTGAGGCACTATAACAAGTGTTGCTTGCAGGACTCGAGAATTGGGAGGTTATAATACTTGATAAACTCAACAGATGTAAATGTGATGCAGCTTGAAGATGAATACGGGGCAAAGAACTACCACCCGTTGCCAATCGTTCTTGTTAAAGGTGAAGGTATCTGGGTGGAGGATCCAGAGGGAAACAGATATATGGATATGTTAAGTGCCTATTCAGCGCTAAATCAAGGTCACCGTCATCCCAAAATTATTCAGGCTTTGAAGGACCAAGCCGACCGAATTACGCTTACATCCCGTGCATTTCATAATGACAAACTCGGTTTATTTTACGAGAAACTTGCGAAAATTACTGGCAAAAATATGATATTGCCTATGAATACAGGAGCAGAGGCTGTCGAAACTGCGATAAAGGCTGTTCGACGTTATGCGTATGATGTAAAGGGTGTAGAAGCTGATAAAGCTGAAATAATTGTATGTAAAGGAAACTTTCATGGGCGGACAACAACCATTATTTCATTCTCTTCAGATGTAGAATACCAGCGTGGATTTGGTCCGCTTACACCAGGATTTAAAATCATTCCGTACGGGGATGCAAAGGCCCTCGAAGCTGCGATTACACCAAATACAGCAGCATTTTTAGTCGAACCAATACAGGGCGAAGCGGGTATCATTATTCCTCCAAAAGGATTTCTCAAAGAGGCATATGACATTTGTAAAAAGAATAATGTTTTGTTTGTTGCAGATGAAATACAAACTGGACTTGGCCGTACGGGGAAATTATTTGCTTGTGAATGGGAAAGCGTTGTTCCAGATGTTTATATCATCGGAAAGGCACTTGGAGGCGGTGTAATTGCTGTTTCTGCTGTAGCAGCTGACCGCGAAATTCTAGGTGTATTTGAGCCAGGCTCACACGGGTCAACATTTGGCGGCAACCCGCTTGGTGCTGCCGTAGCTATAGCAGCCCTGAATGTAATTGAGGAGGAAAAGCTGGTTGAACACTCTTTGGAACTTGGGGCTTATTTTCTAGAGAAACTAAAGACAATCAAGAATTCTGTGATTAAAGAAGTTAGAGGCCGTGGATTGTTTATTGGTGTTGAGCTTACGACGAAAGCAAGACCATTCTGCGAAAAGCTTAAGGAATTAGGCCTCCTTTGCAAGGAAACACATGAGAATACAATTCGTTTTGCGCCTCCGCTTGTAATCAAGAAGGAGGAGCTCGACCAAGCGTTTGAAAAAATTCAACAAGTTTTTGCATAATTGCTAGAATGCACGGAACAGCGCATATTATGACTGGTGCGCTGTTCTAGTGTTTCGTGTAAGCCGCAAAGAAGGCTTTGGTTCAACGTATACCTTTATTCATCTGTATTGTGTTTTGCGTAATTGTCTTCTTTTGATTCGGCGGTATGCAACAATATTGGATAAAATTACGATTCCGAAAAGAGCGGTTGCAAGAAACGAAAAATGAGATTCTAACATAAAGCCTTTCGATTGAAGCCATAACCCTGCAAGACCAAATGCACAAACAAAAGCACCCCAAATCACACGCGCAACAAGTTTCTCCTGTAGGTCGAGGCGCATCAGTACCTCATCCAGTTCGAGACGAATCGTCGTGTCTCCTCGGTCAAGCCTGTTCAGGACCCTGTCTAGTTCCCCAGGTATTCGGATGAGTGATAGGGCGGTATCCTTTGTTTGGTCAAAAACAAGATTTGCAGTTGCAGCCCCGCTTTCGCCAAAGAGATTTCCGGCGAGTTCTATGAAACGTAAGCGCCACTTTGTTTCTGTTCCTGTATCTGATTCCTCTCTTGCCTTTTTGTTCAAAAGAGGGAGTACCTTGTCCTTTAGTACAGCCATCCAATTAATTCCGGGTGTTAAGCTCGAGACAATGCCGCTTATAATACCTACGGCTCGGCCAAGGAACATATATTTCGCCTGTATTATGATAGGCTCATCATGCAAGAATCGTTGAAAATCGGAGAGAAATGAATCAAGTTCAGCGCCCCTTTTTAATTCTACACCGCTGACTTTATCGAGCAAAAATTGGACAGCCCTTTTTAAAAATCGGCGGTTGGCATTTGGCTGCAGAAAACCAAGTTCGTTTATTGCATCAATGACACCGTCTATGTTTTGCGTCATTGCGGAGGAAACAAGTTTTGAAAAAATACGAATGTCCTGTTTGGGAAGTTCACACATCATTCCAAAGTCAAGAAAACAAAGACGTCCATCTTCTAGAACCATTAAGTTTCCAGGATGAGGATCTACATGAACTAACCCATGAACAAGGATTTGTTTTAAATAACTATTTATAAGGATTTCGACAATTCGTTCAGTCGTAACACCCCATGTTGTAAACTTTGAGACATCTGTGATTTTTACACCTTTAATATAATCCATGATTAAAACGTGCTCTGTTACAAAAGTGTCGTGGATGCGTGGAATAATGATATCCGGGTCAGCAGCGTATTGTTTTGAAAACCGTCGCAGATAATCTGCTTCTAGACGATAATCTAATTCCTCATGAACAATATCAGCAAATTCCCGATAAAGATTTAGCAGATTCATTCGTTTTCCTACCCGGGTAAATCGGTAAAGT
>JAKADF010000381.1 GCA_021820805.1 Bacillota bacterium | reverse complement strand
GTCAGTGTCAAAATATTGAAGTCATCTTCATAATTGGATGAATATGCAGCTAATATTAGTCTATTTTGCAGGAACATGTTTGCAATATGTCGAAATAGGCATTTCAGGATTTGTCGATAGTTAGGTAGTTATGGCATTATCGGTCGATTTTAGGAGGTGCAAGGGATGCCCCTATCCCCGTTGGATATTCATAACAAAGAATTTAGTCGCTCTTTTCGCGGATATGATGAAGATGAAGTTGATGATTTCTTAGAACGGATTATCCAAGACTATGAAGGACTCATTCGTCAGAATAAAGATTTAGAAGAAAAGATAGAAACATTAAATGACCGTCTAACTCATTTTACGAATATTGAAGAAAGCCTTAGCAAATCGATTATCGTTGCTCAAGAAACGGCTGAGGAAGTTAAGAATAATGCTAGAAAAGAGGCACAGCTTATTCTAAAAGAAGCTGAAAAAAATGCGGATCGAATTGTAAGTGAGGCTTTAAGCAAGTCACGGAAGATGGCGCTAGAAGTGGAAGAAGTTCGCAAGCATGCAGCCGTTTTTAGGGCTAGGTTCCGGTCGTTAATTCAGGCTCAGCTGGAGATGCTTGAGTCTGGCGATTGGGAACAATTTGAACGAGATATGGTAACAAGGGATTCAGCGCTTACCGAGTCAACCTTATAGAACTTGACGATAGTTTCTCTGAATTATTACATTAGAAAGAGAGCAGGTGTTACCTGCTCTTTTATTTTTCTTTCTTACACGCCTCTTTTATAGAACGCGAGCGACGATATAAAGTCCAATACCCACGATTAGAGCGAGAAAGAAGTAAGGTGTAAATTGAATATGAAATTGGAACCAGTGCTTTGCAAGAAAACTGCCTGCAATCTCGGTTGCACCTATCCACATCAAAGCCAAAGCCAAGGCGTGCAATCTATATCTCCGCAATTCCCTCGCTCCAATCGAACCCGTTTAACAATCTAATGATACACCCTTTTATTTCTCAATATCGTGACAGTCTTTTGAACAAAAATGCCAATTGTTTGCATGTATCATCTTCAATCAATGTTCCACTCTAAATATGATGAAATTGGAACAGTGATGGGGGACATTACAGATGGCTTACGAATGGGCTGAGAAAGAACTTTTAGATTCTCGCCGTCAAATCGAAAACAGAATAGAAACAAGCGGCTCTTATGGGCTCGATGACTCGATGGGCGATGAACTATCCGAATTGTCATTGTATGACAACCATCCAGCAGATGTTGCTTCAGAGTTGTATGAGCGAGAAAAAGATATCGGTATAAAAGTGAGTGATAAACAGCGGCTCATGGAAATTGATATGGCGCTTGCTGCAATTCAACATGGCACGTATGGAACATGCATACATTGTGGAACAGAGATTCCAGAAGAACGCTTGCATGTTCAACCAACAGCTTTGATGTGTGTTCCATGTAAGAACAAAGAAGAATCAACGCACATAAGGCGGGAACGGCCTATTGAGGAAGAGGTTTTATATCCTGGTTTTGGCCGTTCCAATTTGGATGGTACCGTGAAAATCGAGTTTGATGGAGAGGATTCTTGGCAGGCAGTCGAACGCTTTAACAATAGGCATCCAGATGATTCTACTTACCAGGATATGGAGCTGGACGAGAATATCGGTATTGTCGATCCGATTGATTGGGTCACGAATGAACAATATAAAGATCAACTGCCGCCATCTCGAAAGTAAAATGAAATTTTGATTTAATCTTCTTGTTCTTTTGCAAACTGGAGTGTATCACTGCGTAGTCCGAGGCGCAGACACTCTACGGCAACCACTTCTCTTGGCGGAATGTTACCGAAATTAACGTTGTTACCGAAACGCCTAATCATTTCGACTTGTTGTTTTTTTTGTGGTGCTTCCCAAATGATTTTGTTCAACGCGTCCTCCGGTAAAAACTTTACTATTTCTTCGAGTAAATTAGTGTCAATGGCGCCGTTTGGATCATAAATCCCTGCGTTTTCACCGGTTTCTCGTCCTTCAACAATAACGTAGTCGGCGCCTGCTGTTAAATCGTCCAAGATTTGTGCACTGCATGTATCAGCTTTAAGATGCTCCCCGTTCTTTTTCCCAACTTCTGAGATGACTAGCTGCATCGTCTTTTTAGCAGTAGAAATCGCAAAACGTCTAACATCTGCCTGTAGTTCAATCGTACCATCTGATATTTCTAGGGCTGTGAATCCTATTTTCTTACATTGTTTTACGTACTCCTCAAAGGAGTTCTGCATAATTGCGATTTCTGCGAGTGTTCCGCCCGGACACGCATGGATGGAGTAAATTCTTAGCAAAGATAACTTGTGGCGGAGTAACTGGTTTGTATAAAGCGTACTTGAACCGAATCCAAATTTCATAACATCAAAATATGATGAACTGACTTCCAAAATATCACGCAGTTCGCGAGATCCCAACCCTTTATCAATAGTCATGGTGATACCCTGTTGGCGCGGTTTAACGTGTCGACCACAGAGCGGGTGGTGTAAAAGTCCGGAAAATGCGGTCTGGTCCGCAAGGATCACGGCAGGTCGCCTCCATTTTATGTGATGACACACGTTATGCAAATGAGCATAGAATTGGTGTCATGAGAAGGCTTCATTTTATGCTAAACTGGACAATGAAACTGTAGGCTTTCGAAAAGGTGGATGTTTGTGGTATATGCGATTGCTGTGATTGTATTTTGTATTGATCAATTTTTAAAGTGGGTGATTAGAACCCACATGTTTATCGGGGAAAGTATTCCGGTATTTCCGCCGAATTTATACATTACCTATATTCGGAATGCAGGCGGAGCGTTCAGTATTTTTCCGAATCAGCGATGGTTGTTTATCCTGGTTGCAATTATTGTCATCAGTGCGGTTCTTGTAGTAAACCGAAAATGGAAGCCGTCACTTATGGGTAAGATTGGGTTAGGCCTTTTACTTGGCGGTGCGCTTGGGAATATGTCTGACAGGCTTTTTATGAAAACAGTCGTGGATTACGTCTATCTGAAAAGTATTCACTTTGCAATTTTTAACGCAGCAGATGTTGCCATTGATGCGGGAGTTATACTTTTGATTTTTTACAGTTTTTGGAGTGACAGAAAAACAAAAGCGGTAGAAAGTAAAGAGGACGTGCATTCATGAATGCAATTACAGGTATGTATGTAGTGGAATCGGAAGAAGCAGGTGAACGGTTAGATAGATGGCTGGTCACAAAACTTTTGGAAGATGAATATGAAGTATCCCGAAGCCATGTTCAAGAATGGATTTCGGCTGGTTGTGTTTTTGGCTGCAAGCCGCGTTTAAAAGCAAGCGATACAGTTACTGTTGGAGAACGGTTTGAGGTTCGGGTGCCAGCGTCAGTTCCAGAAGAAATTGTTTCTGATGACATACCGATATCAATTGTCTATGAAGATGAAGATGTGGTAGTCGTTGATAAGCCGCGAGGACTCGTCGTGCATCCAGCTGCTGGTCATCCACGCGCTACACTTATTAATGGCTTAGTGTTTCGTGGTATTAAACTGTCAGAACTTGGCGGAGAAATGCGGCCAGGTGTAGTGCATCGAATAGATAAGGACACGTCGGGCCTTGTTATGTTTGCAAAAACTGATAAAGCTTATTATGCACTCGCAGAGCAATTAAAAGCACATGCGGTAATTCGATCTTATGTTGCAATCGTTCATGGTGTCATAACTCATGATGAAGGAACCATTGATGCCCCGATTGGGCGTGATCCACATAATCGTCAGAGAATGGCCGTTGTCAGCGGCGGGAAATCCGCAATAACTCATTTCTATGTGAATGAACGATTTAGGGCGTATTCACTAGTTACATGCCAGCTTGAAACCGGTCGAACCCATCAGATTCGTGTGCATTTCGCTTATATTGGCCATCCGCTTGCTGGTGATCCGGTTTATGGAAAACGCAAAACTTTGCCGATTGATGGACAAGCATTGCATGCAAAAACACTTGGATTTGTTCACCCAAGGACCGGTGAACAATTGGTGTTTGAGTCGGAAATTCCAGACGATATGGTATTGCTTATAGACGGGCTTAAAAGAGGAGATCTATAAAGAGTAATCATTATTGCTTGACCGCAGGGAATGTAACCAGTATACTTAAACAAAATTGAACTGCCTTTAAGCCAA
>JAKADF010000380.1 GCA_021820805.1 Bacillota bacterium | reverse complement strand
AACATAATCATAGCTGTCCATATATAGACTGTAATATAAAGTATAGGGAGAATGGACATGCCCGACTCTATAGAAAACTTACATCCTTCGAACGAATTTCGTACAAATAAACAAGAGAACTGCTACGCGCTGATTTGCGAGGCGAAGAAATTGTCTATACCTGACCATCTGCCAGGTGCGCAAAAAATTGTAGATGTCACAAAGCACATAACAGTGCGACCAGTCGAAGATTGACGAGTGGTGTGAACGGGCGTGGTGAAGAGCGACGAGAGGATGGGGGTAATGTCAAACAAAAGGCAAATACGTCACATGTAACTACCTCCGTGAACGCGACAGATAGTGCTGAGGATGACGTTTTAACTGCGGATCCGCTCACGATGGAGAAAGCTGCAAGTGATGTCGCCGCAGATGCGACAGCTATCGCTAGAGATGGCCAAGCCAAGGCCCAGTCCTCCAAAAATGAGGCAGACCTTGGCGATATCGCCCCTGCAGCGGACAAAGCGGATGTTGACTTATCTCGCAATGTCCTTACCTTTAAAAACGGCGGGACCCAATTCCGTCGACCGATTGCAATTGTACGGCAGCATTTGTGGCAAGTTCCGCAGCTCAAGATACCGGATACTAATGCTATGTCCGCTTCCAAGTCAAGCACAAATAACCCGAGCCGCATTTATCTAAGCCACAGGTTTGACGGGTAGTTAGTTGTCCACCGCCCGGACCACCATGTAGCTTTTTCTGGGATACTACAGCTCTTCCTAGCGGCAGTAGCTACCTAGTGAAAGTGGTAGCCACAGACGGAATCTTAAGTGCGGAGGATGTTGTAGATAATCTTCCAGAATGCTTCACTCAAATCGTCGTCAATGACGACCTGCACCTTCCAGTCGCAAAACCTGATGTAGGAAACATCATAGATTTTCAAGTGAATCCTAAAGTAAACATGGTGAAATCGTTCCAGAGTATTGATGGAACTAAGTTCATCGTCAGTGGTAGTGTGGACATCGGTGTCACTTACGTTGCAAATGTGTCGGATCAGACGGAGCATTTTGCTGAATTCGAGGTTCCTTTCTTCGCCGTGATGGTATGCCCGAATCTTTCAGTTGATGCCAAGGTTGAGCCTGTCATTCTGATTGAGCACGTGCAATGGCATATCATCAACCCAAGAACCATCCGGAAATTCATTGTGTTATTTGTAGGCCTTCGTGAGCTTCTCTGAGGTTAGTAGTCAGGCTCGAGCTAATGGGTTCCGTTTTAAGGGACAGGATCAGTAAATAGCAAAGTAAATGGAGTGCGAATTGTCATACGAATTCGCACTCCTATTTGTTCGTCTAGCAGGGGTGTTGCCTCTACAGTGAAATTCCGTCATAACGTTTTTACTAGGATTCTGGAGTGTGATTTCAACTTATCTATGAGCGTTTAACTAAAAACCATCCATTCAGCAAATCCTCTCGGTTATAGTAAAACCTCTCTTTATCTTCAAATCTAATAACTTTTCCACCTGCTGCTTCAACAATAGCTTGTCCTGCACCTGTGTCCCATTCCATCGTTGGCGCATATCTAGGATAGAAGTCTGCTTTTCCTTCTGCAACCAAGCAAAACTTCAAGGAACTTCCGCTAGAGACAACTTCTACTTCTCCATGCTTTGCTTTTAGGTCTTTAATAAATGCTTCTGTTTCCTCGGACATATGCGATCGACTGGCAACAACTCGCGTTACGTGGCGTTCTGTCGTTTGCGGTAATCGTATGCTTTTCTGAATCAAATCTCTTTCATTTTTAGCCTTTGCAATAGATGCATTTTTAAGTTTATACGCACCTTGACCATTACGTCCAAAATAAAATAGATCTAATGCGGGTGCATATATAACCCCGAGTGACGGGTATCCTTCCTCGATAAACGCGATATTTACAGTAAACTCTCCATTTTTCTTTATGAACTCTTTTGTTCCATCTAAAGGATCGACTAACCAAAAGTGGTTCCAATGCTTACGTTCACTATATGGAATTTGCTCCCCTTCTTCACTCAACACGGGAATGCCTTTATCTATTACATGTAAACCTTTCATAATCGAGTTATGCGCTCGTTTATCAGCGAGCGTTAATGGTGAATTATCTTCTTTAAACTCTACATCAAACTCTTGCTTATAAACCTCTAATATCTCTTTTCCAGCATCTAGCGATATGGTAAACAGATCAAACAAATTAAAATCTTGCACTGTAGCAACCGCCTTCAACATTATAATCGTCTAATCCATCATGCCCCCGGCGAGGAACAATTATGGTGAAAATAGTAAAAGGCTATTTTCATCGATCTATTTTCATCAATCTAAATACTTCATAATTTGCTTTACAACATAATCGGTCGCTTCTTCCAGCGAGTAACTATTTGTATCAATTGTAATCTCTGGATTAACAGGAACTTCATATGGACTTGAAATCCCTGTGAAGTTCGGAATCTCTCCTCTGCGTGCTCTCTTATACAGACCTTTTACATCACGTTTTTCACACACCTCAAGGGGCGTGCTGACAAAGATCTCTATAAAAGCTTCCCCGATGATGTCTCTCGCATTTTTACGATCCTTTTCATATGGGGAAATGAAAGCTGTCAGTGTAATAAGTCCCGCATCATTCATCAGCTTGGCAACTTCTGAAGTCCGGCGAATGTTTTCCACACGGTCACTTTCTTTAAATCCCAGATTCTTGTTCAACCCATGCCGTATATTGTCTCCATCAAGTAACATGGTGTGGCGTCCCATCGCCACCAGACGTTTTTCCACTTCATTTGCAAGCGTTGACTTCCCTGAACCTGAAAGGCCAGTGAACCATAATGTCAGCGGTTTTTGCCCTTTTTGCTCCGCACGAATCTGTCTTGTAATATCCGTTTGTTGCCACACAACATTTGTAGATCTACGAAGTGCATAATCAATAACACCACAGGCCGAAGTCATATTGGTTACTCTATCAATTAATATGAATCCGCCAAGTGTCTCATTGTTTTCAAAAGTATCAAATACCATATTCTCAGACAATGAAATATCGCATTTTGCTAATTCATTTTTAAAGAGTTGATCTGCTTGCACATGCTTGCCTGAGTTCATATCAATTTTGTGTTTTATGGAAATTACCGTACTTGGAAGCGTTTTTGTTCCTAATTTCACCAAGTAGTTTCTGCCAGGAACAAGCTTTTTATCATCCATCCAAAGAATATTTGCCGAGAACATATCTGCTACCTGAATATTGTCTGCAGTTGTTAATACACAGCCGTGGGAAACGTCTACTTCGCGATCGAGCTGAATCGTAACAGGTCGCCCCATTATTGCGGAGCCCATTTCCTTATCCATTACTAAGAGACTTTTAACTTTTGCTTTTTCTCGACTTGGCAGAATAGAAACTTCATCGCCAACCGCAATCGTCCCAGCTTCAATTTGTCCTTGAAAGCCGCGAAACGTATAGTTTGGCCGGCTTACACGTTGAACGGGCATAACAAAATCCTTTTGTTTACTATCTTCACGAACATCAACACGCTCTAAATATGGCAATAAAGGCAAGCCTTCGTACCATACCGTATTGTTAGACTTCCTTGTAATATTATCTCCCTCTGTAGCGGAAACAGGGATGACTTGAATACTTTGCAGCCTAAACTCATGAGTCATTTGCATGAAGTCTTCTTTAATTTCATTAAAACGTCTTTGGTCATAATCCACTAAGTCCATTTTATTAATCGCGAGTACGAGATGTTTAATACCCATTAACGAACAAATACGAGTATGCCGCTTGGTTTGGGTGACCACACCTTTGGTTGCATCTACTAGAATTACTGCAAGGTCAGCGAAAGATGCTCCGACTGCCATGTTACGTGTATATTCTTCATGTCCTGGAGTATCTGCAACGATAAAGGAACGATAATCCGTCGTAAAATAACGATATGCAACATCAATCGTTATTCCTTGCTCTCTTTCTGCCATTAATCCATCAAGCAGAAGGGAATAATCAATTTCTCCACCCCGGCTGCCGACTTTACTATCAAGCTCGAGTGCTTTTAAAGTGGACCCCACTGTCAAGACACGTTTTTTATAGTTATTGTTAATAATGATTTTACTTATTTTTCAGATAGCCTTAGGAGGATGTAGTGCAGATCCCCTCTCTTGGAAGTAGACTTCTGCAG
>JAKADF010000379.1 GCA_021820805.1 Bacillota bacterium | reverse complement strand
TGAGCGAGGCGAGCAATATAGCCGACTTAGATCGCGATAGTTGCTCCACAGAGTCTCCTCCCATCTTGAGAGTCTCATATTTCTTGCTTTTAGTAACAGAAAAAAAAAAGCGACAAAATCACCCATCGGCAAACAGGTGAATAGCGGGAATTTCTGCATCACTATGAAATTAATCAAATGGCCCCCATCCCACTCTTCTCTGGAATAGAGGCCTGTAATTTTCAAATTTCACAATAGGAAATATAACGCGGAACCAGGGTCCTGTCAATCCAATAAGAAACGAATAATTCCCAAACGATACAGTCACAACCAGTGCTCTACTCTAGTTATCCTAGAGTAGAGCAGATTGGAATTAATCCAATTAGAGTCAGACACTGGACATCAACATAGAAAACTCCCAATAGGTCATGACTAATAAGAGTTCTCAACGTTTACTATTCAAACTTGATTCTTACTCTGTTTCCACCAGTGATATAGCGATAGCTTCTTGATCGATATAACATTAGCTTTGTTCACGGCATCCTCGTATGCTAAACGCTTTGCTTCCTCTGGGTCCTCATGTACGCCTATGCCTATAAACCGGCATCGCTGCCGCAGGAATTGGCACCGTCTGTTCGAAAACAGTGGTTGCCGAGGTTTCATAGGGCCAGTCCCTCCGCCTACTCTCGATAAAGAAGATTAAATATAGAGTTTTCCACTACATTTCAATATATTCAGATTTCACCGTAGAATGGGGCGTCCTGTTTAACGTGAAATTGACAATCATATTTAATTCAATTAAAAAGCGCCCAGGTGAGTAGGGCGCTTTTTATCAGGATTCTCTTCCCTCCTGATGAGGGGTACTGCAGTATGTTAAGGTGCTTTGACTTGAGCCCGTCAAAGCAACCTAAGAGGTAACATTATATTTTGTTGCGTTATGTCATGTGTCTCTTGTCGGTGGGGTCAAATAGCATCCATCCTCCTTTCGACACACTTATTTATATCCAGACATTTTGTCACTTATGCAACGAAATCAAGGCATAAATCAAATACACAAAAATAAATAATGCATTGACTTGAATCAATTTAATAAAGAAAATATTCTTGTCATGACGAGTTCAACCAATCGGCAGATTTCTCACTCAAACTATCGCTTGCCGTAAAAACTTGCCTATTTTGTCTTCTAGTGTTGATATTGCAGGATTCCCTCCAAGGTCGTGGCGTTCAGCCAGCCAAGATGCCTGATTCCATGTCAGCCAAACATCTCCCTTTTCGTCTTCCCAAACTAAAACTTTTGACGGAAGGTCTATTCCAATCTGCTGGTTTTCCTGCATCAAAAGAGTACCAATATGTGGTGCACCAAACAAGAGAACAACCGTAGGCCGAAGGGTTAAACCAACTGTAAGCGCATTTTCAGTATGATCTACCTTGGCAAAAATCGTAACACCATTATTAAGGAGAACTTGCTCTATTCGGCTTATCGTATCATGTGCCGAATATGGACTTTGCATCGTAACCATACCTCTATTTTCCATATTTATAGAACTCCTCTCGCCTAGTCTATAGGCATTATTTCACTATGCAGTCCATAACACCTTCTGCTATCTTCAAAATAAGCACGATAACTAAGTTTAAATTATGGGTAGGGCGTACGTGCTTCTGTCTGTACCGGCAAACTCTCTCAAGCATGTACTAAAGCAAGGAGGTGAAATCTGATTCAAAACGATTTTAGTGTCTGTCTTTGAAAAAATGATGCACTCAGTAACTTAAAAATAATTTAGTTTTTCAGAAAAGGCGGGGCACACGATGAGAGATCTCAACTCTTCTTCCTTTCAACTCCCCCGAATCTCATCAGTGGCTAACCCACTGACAGAGCCATCCGCTGAGAACTCTGCAGCGGAATATGTGAAACGCCTTATCACGATTATGAACGACTACAATGCAAGACTCGATCACACACATCAGATTGCGTTACGATTGGTCCATTTTGGACAAAGCATTACGATAAATATAGACAATATTGGATACTGGGATCCTGGTTTAATCATTTATTACGGAACTTCAACTGATGGGAATCCGATTGAGCTGGTTCAGCATATTAGCCAGATTAGTTGTTTATTAACCTCAGTTCCACGTGAAGATCCATCAAAACCTAAACGGCCAATTGGATTCATTACTGATACACAGGTTGCAGCAACTGAAGAGTAATAACTTTGAGTAAAATTTTAGTAAATTGATCAGTATACACAAGAAATCATTCAACAAAATTCTATATTATTTGACAACCGTGAAACAATTGGTAAGTACGCTAGAACGAACATCATTACTCTTGACGCCGCTTTCTATTTGAATGGGGGGAAGATTTTTACGAAAGGCCCCCTTCCCCTGTTAAAACCAGAGGATTTAAGTGCTTTAAAACGGATGAAACATGGAAAAACGCACATCCTTTTTTCAATGAATAAAATTTCGTACATCAGCCGATTGCAATTTAATCAGGATCTGGGTGTCTTTCGAAACGAATGGGATCATTTTCAGACGGTTTACGTTGACGCGTTGAATCCAGAGGAGCATTATCATCGAAGTAAAAACCAGATTAAAGTTAGCATAGCCGAAAATTGAAACACATCGCAAAGACATTTGGCAATGAAGGAGCACTACTTCTAGTTAACCTGATTGGGTTTTGCTCTGCAGCATGGATTGGCTTTTCAATTATGAAGTCGAAAAATATTACAGCACAAATTAATTCTCAACAAATGATATTTTGGTCCGCTTTTAATGATGCCCGTACATCCATTGCAGCTATGCGAGGCATAGACTCCAAAATCCACCGAAACACAGTTTGTATTATATCCACGCTAGCAGTAAGAGTTGCCGTTTACTATATAACTCATTTTACTTTGGACCGTGATCGTCATATTTCCTTTTAGGATTTTGAATGGTTGAGCCGCAATATGGACAAATTTTCCAATCAGATCTAATGCGTTGGCTGCAAGAGGAGCACTTATGACGACCCAGTGCATGGATAAAGATTGAAACAACCCACTGGTCAAAAGATACTACGATTAAAAACAGGAAAATCAAGATGATCCATGGAATAAACATGGTCCAAACCATCATCATCCCCATGTTCATTCCTATTGGCTGCATGGCTATACTTGCGACCACCAAAAGGATGATTCCAATTGCAACGAGCCCGCCTGCAATGAACCAATCTTTGCGTCCCAATCGGTTCATCTCCCCTCTTACTCCACTCTAAAAAAAGAATGTGAAGAAAGTGTGCGGAACATAAGAACAAAAAGTGGCGAATATCAGCCGATCGTTTTGTGAGCCATCAGATTTTAGCATGGAATCCGAAATGAAATCGTTGTTCCGACGTCTTCAGTACTCTCGGCATGTACAGATCCGCCATGAGCTTCCACGATTTGTTTCACAATCGCAAGGCCAAGCCCCGTTCCGCCGCCAGCTCTGGAACGAGACTTTTCAACACGATACAGGCGCTCCCAGATATATGGCAAGTCATCTTTCGGGATGCCAATTCCCGTATCTGAAACAGAAACTTCCGCAAAGTCGCCTAATCTATTCTGATTGATTGTGATATGTCCACCAGGTGGTGTATAACGGATTGCATTGTCAACAAGATTTACCAATACCTGTTCAAGGCGTACCGGATCCGCCCCAACGTTTGGAAGAGGAGAAATTTGGGTCGTAATTGTAACTCCCTTATCTTCGGCCTTTTTTTGCATTCTCAGTGTGACACCTTTAATTATTTCGCCAAGTTGCATAGGCTGCTTTTCAACTTGCAACATCTCGGCATCCGCTTGAGCAAGGACAAAAAGGTCATTAACTAGGCTCTCCAGTCGTATGGATTCATCGTGGATAATCCCCGCATATTCCTTGCTCTCTTCCGGGGATTCAACCATACCTTCTATAAGAACCTGGCTGTACCCCAGAATATAACTCATCGGAGTCCGAAGCTCATGTGCAACGTCAGCAAGAAACGCCTTCCGTGATGTATCCAAACGATGAAGATTTGCCGCCAGTTCGTTGATTGCGGATCCAAGTTTTCCAACTTCATCGTCCCCTGTAACAGGAACTTTTGCAGTAAAGTCACCCTCACTCATCTTTCTAGCAACACTCGCCATCTGTTGAAGCGGGCTTGCCAGACGTTTTGACAAAATTACGGTCATCCCCAAG
>JAKADF010000378.1 GCA_021820805.1 Bacillota bacterium | reverse complement strand
CAATCAAGTCACTTGCAAACTCGTCATAGTGTTTAGGAAACAGGTTTTCTCCATCAGGTGTAATAGCATATTTGAAGGAAGGACGGCCGCCTACAGGATTTGAAGAACGGTTCATATGGCGTTCTAAAAAGCCTTGCTTTTCAAGAGCAAGCAAATGTTGTCTAATTCCCTCACTAGAAATATCCAAATAAGATGCGAGTTCTGCTGCGTTTAGTGATCCGTTTCGCTTAACAGCTAGCAAAATCTGCCGACGTGTTTCGGACAGTTGACCAATTGTCAGACTCATGATGTTTACCTCCGCAGTTTAAACTTTACGCGTTCATGCAGGCGGCCTTTCTCATTTGAACAGAAAAGGAGCCAGATAACATCTCCCTGGCCCCTTAAGATAGCTATCGTTTGTTAAGCTCTTCCTGCCCCATGCTTATAGACGAGTTCTCCGCCGTACCAACCGCCAACAACTAACGTTAAGAATCCTACAGCCGAGAGGGCAAGCGCTAACCCAAGGTTCGAAGGGACGACGTTTTTCAATCTAAGCAGTAAATCTCCAAGATACAAAAGTGCAGCGCATAACATAACATACATGTGTATTGTCATGACTTTTTCGGCAGGGCCATCTTTTGCAATTGTAGCAGAATCAATGAGGCCCGTCGTCAAAACAGGAAGAACGAAAATGAGTCCTACAACAAGGCTCCAAAACGAAATGTGCCACCAAAGTGTATTTCTAGTTATAGAACCTATGATATCCCAAAGCAGTGATACTGAAAGTAAGGCCATCGGGAAGTGAGTAAGTGCGGGATGTAAAGGATGGCCTAAAAACTTAGCTCTAGAATTCGCCATCTAAGCTGCCTCCAATTAGCGTACTCCGATTAATAGGAAGAGGTAGCCAACAACTGCGATGAGTCCATGAATAGCCATAAGTGGCTTCGGAAGGTTTTTGCCGCGTACGCGAATGGATAAAAGGACAAATCCGCCAAGTGCAGATATCACTAGAAGTACTAGAGCAGTTGTAATGGCCGTTCCTGTAGAGCCTTGAACTATTGCAACAATAAGAAGAATGAGACCAACTGCCGCGACAAGACCATGTGTAAGCCCCATAGCAAGTGGAGGTTTATTTCCTTTCGAATGTTTGCCTGCGAGAACCAATCCAGTAATTGCCGCAACAGCTAAAATAATCTCTATTGCAATAATCATATAAGACTCCTCCAATCAAATATGTAATTTTAAATCATGTATAAATCGTATCACTTTAAACCAAGTAAAACAAGATATAACTTGGTTAACTTGGTTACTGCATTAGTCTTTATTAATGCTTTTCAATACATGATCTCGTCCGTGATAAATGTGAGCTGCCATTAATGCTCTTGCTTGGTCGGGATCGCCTGCACGAATAGCTCTCGAAATTAATTCATGGTCACTATTTGAAAGTAAAAGTTCCTTATTGTTAAACCAGTAGAACCCACTGAAAATAATCGGAAGGGAAACGACTTTTGCAAGACATTCATTTATATAGGGGTTTTTTGCTAGCATTGCGACGGTATCATGAAATTCCTTATTCGCATTTACAAGGCTTTCAACTGTATCGTCTGTTTTAATATCTAAACAACGTTCCATCGCAAGGTTACATTCAAGGTTTTTTTGTTCTAAAAGTTCAAGCTCTTTTTTTGTGGCGTTTTCCGTGGCCATGAATGCCGCATAGCCTTCAATTTGTACACGTAAGTTGTATGCATTTCGTATATCTTCGTAAGTGTAAGTTCTCACGGTAACGCCCCGATAGGCAGAATAGATAAGAAGCCCTTCAGCTTCAAGCTTCCGGAGTGCTTCTCGCACTGGTGTTCTGCTGAGTTCTAGGCGGCAAGCGATTTCCTCTTCTCGAAGCTTTTCTCCCGGTTTCAAAATGCCTCGTAGAATTTCTTGTTTGATTTGTGCGTATGCGTTCAAGTCGTATCTCCTCGATTGTATACAAAGTGTTTGTATTATTAAATAATTGCTATTATAATCAAAACTGACGTAGGATTCAAAGAGCGAGAGTGGATTACTTGATTTAATTGATGTAACGCCACGTATAGAAAAAGAAATAGCTTAATAAAGAAGGGGGAGATATGAAACTCTGTGTAGTCAGAATATTTAAATTGTACACAATACCAAGTTCCAGGCAATTCTTATCGGCTTGATGGGGTAAACACTACTTTTTCTATCTTTAAAGTAAGGGAAGATACGATACGTCTTCTATAAAAACAACGTGGAGGTTCATCTATGGGAGCTTTAGATGACATTCGTGTTCTTGAAGTTGGAACATTACTGGCTGGGCCGTTTTCGGGGAGGTTGTTCGGCGACTTTGGGGCGGAAGTGATTAAGATTGAGCCGCCGGATCGTGAAGATCCGATGCGAAAATGGGGAAAACAAATTGATGGACTGGGACTCGTGTGGCCAGTTCAGTCTCGTAATAAAAAGTCGATCACGCTCAATTTGCGGGAACCGGAAGGTCAGGAAGTCTTCCGAGAACTTGCTGCAAAAGCAGATGTTGTGATTGAAAATTTCCGTCCTGGAACGATGGAAAAGTGGGGACTGGGTTATGAGGATCTCGAAAAAGTAAATCCCCGCATCATATTCGTGCGAACAAGTGGTTATGGGCAGACAGGTCCATACAGCAAACGTGCTGGTTTTGGTACGGTAGGTGAAGCAATGGGGGGAATTCGCTTTGTTACGGGTTACCCTGATAGGCCGCCAACACGGTTAGGCATTAGCATTGGAGACTCTTTGGCAGCAGTGTATGCAACAATAGGTTGCTTGGCAGCTCTCCATGAGAGGAGTATTTCAGGGCACGGGCAAGTGGTGGACACTGCGATATACGAGGCTGTTTTCTCCATGATGGAAGGCTTAGTTCCCGAGTATGACTTAACGGGCTATGTAAAGGAAAGAACCGGAAATATCTTGCCTGGTATAGCACCCTCGAATGTTTACAAGACAAAAGAAGATGACTACATAGTGATGGGTGCAAATTCGGACACAGTATTTAAACGGCTTGTTGAGGCCATGGGTCAACCTGAGTTAGCAAGTGATCCTCGGTATTGTAGCCACACGGCAAGAGGAGAAAATATGGAGGAGTTAGATAAAACCATAGAAGCCTGGACTTCTACGCTAGAAACTGATTTACTGCTTAGCATTCTAGCAGAAAGCGGAGTTCCGTCTGGAAAAATTTATAGTGTTAAAGATATTGTAAACGACCCTCAATATCTAGCAAGAGATATGGTTTTAAATGTTGACCATCCTTACTTTGGAAAGATAAAGATGCCCGGAATTGTTCCGAAGCTAAGCCGTACGCCTGGTGAGGTTAAAGCGCCGGGATCGACTCGGCTTGGAGAGCATAACAAGAGCGTTTATACAGAACTGCTCGGTTATTCTTCTGAGAAAATGGAATGGCTGAAGGGTAAAAATATTATCTAAACCTAAATCACTTATGTATAGCTAATTTACATCATAGTTTCGGAGGGGATTGTAATTGCTGGAAATTTGTGAGGTTGGGCCGAGGGATGGTTTACAGAATGAAAAGGCAAAACTCAGTGTCGATGACAGGGTCAGTTTAATTGAAAGGTTGATTTCATCAGGCGTGCGGTTAATTGAGGCGGTTTCCTTTGTGAGTGCGAAAGTTGTACCGCAGATGGCGTTCCCTGAGGAAGTTCTTGAGCGAGTTCCGAGAGGAAATGGCGTGAAATACACAGCACTTGTACTGAGTGAGCGGGGTGTAAACCTGGCACTTTCCTGCGAATTGGACGAGATTAATTTTGTCCTTGCTGCATCCGACACATTTAATTTAAAAAATGCAAGGAGAACTGCAAAAGAGTCATTCGAAGCGCTCAGCCCGTTGATAGAAAAGGCCAAAAGGGCAGGCATAAAAGTTAACGCAACGATTGGAACTGCATTCGGGTGTCCATTTGAGGGGCATCTTTCCGAAGAACGTATCATGATGTTCGCACACGATTTTATCGAAAGCGGTGCAGATTTAGTAACATTTGCTGATACGACTGGAGTCGCAAATCCGCTTCAAGTTGAGCAGTATGTAAATGATTTTTACAGCAGATTTCCTAAGATTCCTCTTGCACTGCACTTTCATAATACGAGAGGGTTAGGAATCGCGAATGTACTTGCCGGGTATGAGTCCGGAGTACGGCGGTTT
>JAKADF010000377.1 GCA_021820805.1 Bacillota bacterium | reverse complement strand
TTCTCGCATTACCCACCGCATGGGATGCAATTACTGCGCGAATTTTCGAGGAGGCTGGGTTCCAAGCCATAGCGACAACGAGCGTTGGAGTAGCTGCTGCGCTTGGCTATGCAGACGGACACGCCCCGTGCGATGAAGTGGTTCAGGCAACCAAGAGGATTGTAAGGGCAGTAAATGTCCCAGTGACTGCTGATATTGAATCAGGATACGGAAGCACAATTGAAGAGATTACAGAGAACGTGGAAAAGTTTTTGAATGTGGGGGTCGTGGGTATTAACATCGAAGATTCGACAGGTCGCAAAGATGAACCTATCGAACCAATAGACCATCAAGCGGACAAAATCCGAGCAATACGCAACCTTGCTGATTCCTACAACATTCCACTGGTTATTAACGCGAGAACAGATGTTTTGCTTCGTGGGAATAATGATAAAGGTATCTTGATTGAAGAGGCATGCCGACGTGCTCGTGTGTATAAAGAAGCGGGCGCAGATTGCATATACATCTTTGGCAAACATGATAAAACTACCATTCAACAACTTGTGCGTGGATTCGACGGACCAATAAACATTCTTGCTGCAGAGAGCACTCCGCCCATACATGAACTTCAAGATTTAGGAGTCGCACGAGTCAGTATTGGCGGAGGTGCAATCGAGGCTGCGCTTGGGTTGGTCAAGCGGATCGCGAACGAATTGAAAACAGAGGGGGCTTACTCAAGTCTTCTGCAATCAGCAATGTCGTATCAAGAGATAAATGGATACTTTAAGTGACACCATTTTTTGTGGACAATTTTCGCAAAGGTTGTTTTTTTATGAGGGTGGAGGAGTTGCCATTACCGGAATACTCACTATACCTCCAAAATCAATCCATCCTTTGCGTATTCACAGTCCAGCTTTTCTACCATATTTAACATTTCCCTGCTCATGTGAGTAACAACCAATCTCTTTGGGCGAATCTCATGCAGATGAGATTGTAGTGTTTGATAGTCCATATGAAACTTTACTTTTTTGTCGTAAAAATAGCATTCAGAAATCAGCAAATCGGCCTCCCTTGCTGCAGGTATCAAGGTATTAACCCATTCGGTGTCGCCGGTGTAGGTAATCACTTTTCCATTAACTTCAATTCGTAACGCTAAAGCAGGAGCGCCACTCGGATGAAGAACGACTTGAGGAGTTACTCTTAGTCCCATGTGTTCATATGAAGCAGCTAAATCGAACTCCATCATATTCAGTTGAAATTTTCGAGTTGTCGTTGAAGAACCTGGAAACATGACTTCCATTGCAGCGAGTACCCGTTTCTTTGTTCCTGGAGGTCCAATAATCGTCAATGGGGCAATACGCTTGCTAATGAGTTGTGCATCAAGGATAAAGAACGGGATGCCGCCAAAATGATCGCCATGCAAATGACTAATAAATATCATTTGGATTTCATTCGGGTCAATTCCAAACCGGCGCAATGATACCATTCCGGAAGCGCCAAAATCGATGAGAAACTTCATCATTTCTGTACTGACCAAGATGGATGTATGCAATCTGCCGCCGCTGCTAAAAGCGTCTCCACTACCTAAAAACATAACCTGAATGGAAGACAGGAGATCCTCATTTTCAAGTTTATTTGTATCTCGCACCTTCATCATCCTTTATTTAGGTGAGCATTGTTATATTTCCCAATATCACGGGGCGTTTTGTACCAGTTGAGCTTTATCCCGCACTTATGTATTCGTCTAAAAATGAATCAGAACCAACAACAGAAGAAGAATATCGACGATTGCCAGGAAAGGGAACCCGAACTTGAACGCCGTGTGTTTGGTTTTATGTCGAAACCAGTGCATTCCAATTGTTGTTCCAATAGCTCCCCCGATGATAGCTACCCTCCACAAAGCCGCCTCTGAAATTCGGTATTTCCTATGTATTGATTTTTCTTTGTCGCTATACATGATGTATATCCCAATGATGTTGATTAAGATAAAATAGATCAACAAGATTTTTAGCATGTTTAATTCTCTCCTTTCTTCTTACACCTTTCACCATTCCTCTATTAAGTCTATGTATTATACTTAGCTGATTTAGAAACGGCAATAGTTAATAAAAGCTGATTATTGTATGGGGTGAACATTTTGAACGGAGAACTCGATTTTACAATAGATATTATGAACGGTTCAGAAAATGCCATTGTTTGTCTTCCAGGAACTTTTATTTCACCACTCGTGTACAACCGGCCTCAAGTTTCTTCTAGTCTAGATAAATTGTACATCTCATGGATGACGAGCAAAGGTCCTTGGGATATATGGTCTTTAGGCAAGAGGGTGTCTGCACTTGCAAGAAGCTTAAACTATCAGAAGTTGTTCCTGGCGGGTCATTCAACAGGAGGAGCAATCGCCTTAGCAGCAGTGATACAGAATCCGGAAGTTTTCTCCGGTATTGTCCTTTCTAATACAGGGGCGAATATGAAAAATCAACATGGTGATGTTGAAGTTGTTCTAGATGCGATTGAAAACAAATGGAGCACTGATATTCCAATACAAGTCCTAAGGCGCTCTTTTTTCTTTCAACCGGATGAGGAAATATTAAATATACTTCATAGCTATGTTAGTGGTGTAACAAAAGACTGTGCCCTTGAAGTGCTGCGAAGTCAATATGATACAGATTTAACTTCATATTTAGGTGAGATCGATATACCTGTTATCTTAGCCCATGGCCGATACGATACCGTTCGTCCAATTGCCCATGCTGAATTATTACAATCAGAACTAGGAAACTCTGAATTAATGCTACTTGAGGCTGGACACACACCGATGGTGGAGGATCCAGGTGGGTATGGGAAGCCCTTGAGAGATTATTGGAGAGAGCCAATTTATTTTCTTACTAGAGGTATTAAACTATTTCGTTCAATCAATAGAAGAATATGTTCTGGAGGACAGTCGAATAAGGCTGTACCCCCAGATACATACACAGCTATGTTTGTGAAGTCGTTATACGAGTGCAAATCTTGATTTCTGGAAACTAGCAAGAACTATTTGTTTATCCAACTGCACAGTTTGAATCTATTTGCTGCCAATTAAAAGTCCATTGAAATCTTCAATTGTTATTTGGGCTTCAGAGGACTTAAAAGCAACCGTAACTAAATAGAACTCTCCAAAATCATCGTGTAGTGTCAGAATTTCTTTCACTTTTCCTTCGTGCCATCCATCACTCCAATCATAAAACCGAATCATATGGTTAGTACGTAATGTGTTTACCATTTGTCTCTCGCCCCTAATGTAAAGTCATAGTACTGCGGTAGAACCAATACATCCTTAATTCCCCTAAACCTGACCAATATACGCTGATCGAATCAATAATATGCATCCTGAGTGGGGTGTACAGAGTGATCACCACTATAGGCATTGTAATTAAGAATACGCCCACAGTTTGAACAAACCCGAAAGGGAATCTTGAGATCGTACTCATCATCAGAAAAGTTGCTTGGGTCTGAAAATAGCTCGATGTTTACTGAAGCGTGACAGCAATCGGAAATCATGTTTGTTTTCATGTTTCCCCACCCCTTCAGGTTAGTATTGTGTGTCTCGCAATGATGGACGAGCTTTACAGAGTTTTGATTTGCTTACATTGTGAAAAGTTTCACAAATACAGGTGACAAAAAATGTTCTGAATCCCAAGCACTGCTCTTAAACAATGGGTTTTGCTACACCTAGAGTAGTCCCTCGGCTTTGAAACAACAATAGTTCTCCTGAGTAGTTTCGATATAGTACTGACCAACCCTGAATTAGGCTGCATGTCACTGTTATTTTTACGCATCATGTCATTCTGAACTAAGTCGTATTGTTGATACATAGAACCGAATACCTTATCTTTCCTTTTTCTTCAGTAGCAAGAGAAACTTGTGACCATCAATTTTTTGAAATCCCATTTTGCAATAAATATGTGTCTACAAAAATGAAGCAAACTTTGAAGTCATTTTGTTGGGGACGATAACGACACGAAGTTTTTTAATGAACTTCTACCAAAAGGACTATGAAATAACATCTCATTGTAATTGGATAAAATCATCTTGCTGGAGCTATTCGCAAACGTATATTTGACATTACGATTGTATTGAGGAAATAAATTGAGCCCGTCACAATTAGTGCTTTTATTTCAAGTAGAAAAGGATCTCCATCAGCGCAGACTTCCATAAGAGGAGTGGCTAAAA
>JAKADF010000376.1 GCA_021820805.1 Bacillota bacterium | reverse complement strand
ACAGTTATCTAGGGTATGTTTCCCCAGACCAATTTGAGCGGTTATACTATCGCTCGAAAGCGGCCTGAGGAAAGGGCAACCGGACAAATTCAGACTGTCTACTCTATTGACACAGTACCAAAATGATTGTTATTTCACTCCTTCTAGTACTTATCCCTAGCCTCGTTATTGGACTCGTAGGCTACCAAGTTTCCAAACAGCAATTAAATCAATCCGGGGAAATTCAGCTTAAAAATGACGTTCGCTTGGTCAACTCGACGATTGCACAAATGAATCGTGAAGTTGAAGACCACAAAATTACACTAGACCAAGCACAAGAGCGCGTTAAAGAAGAAATTCTAGGTCCAATGCAGAATGGTAAACGACCAATAAGCCGCCAATTCAACCTTGGTAAAAACGGCTATTTCTTTATTTTGAACAATCATGCCCTTGAAGTCGCTCATCCTTCACTTGAAGGCAAAAGTATCTGGAATACTGTTTCTGCCGATGGGAAAAAGGTTGGACAGGATTTAGTTCGAATTGGAAATTCAGGTGGCGGGTTTTATACCTACGATTGGCCGCTCCCAAATTCCAAACAAGTCGCAACCAAAATTACATATGTCGAAGCAGCACCAGCTTGGGGATGGGTAGTATGTGCCGGTTCTTACATGAGTGATTTTAACAGCGGCGCAAACCAGGTTCTTATGATTCTTGGCATAACACTTGTTATTGCACTAATTATCGGATTCTTTGCAGTAATGATTTTCTCGAAACGAATTGCAGGACCAGTTAAAACGATTACAAACCAAATTCAGCAAGTTGCAAATGGAGAACTTTCGATACCTCCTCTTGAATTTCACCGAAATGACGAAATTGGGCAGATGGCAACCCATTTTCATAAGATGACATCCGAACTTAAAAAAGCGATTCTCAGCCTGTCCGATACGTCTTCACAAGTTGCGGCATCGGCTGAAGAACTAACAGCAAGTTCTAGCGAAAGCAGCAAAGCAACTGAACACATTACAAACACAATACAGAATTCTGCTGCAGACATCGAGCAACAGGCCATACATCTTAGTGAAAGTAATGATGCAGTTGAGAAAATGACTCAAGGCATTCAACAGATTAGCCAGAGCGCACAAACAGCTGCAGATTCCGCAATTGAAGCAGCCAAGTTATCGGATGTCGGATCAGAGTCCATCCTACGTGCTGCGGGGCAAATGAACACGATTTATGAATCTGTTAATGGCACAGCGCTAGTTGTAAAGGGGCTTGCGAATCGGTCAAATGAAATTAGCCAAATTGTTGATGTCATTACGAGCATCGCAAGCCAGACCAACTTGCTTGCACTTAATGCTGCAATTGAAGCAGCACGGGCTGGCACTGCAGGGCAAAGCTTCGCTGTTGTTGCAGATGAGGTTCGTAAGCTTGCGGAGCAATCGAGTACATTCGCAAAACAGATTTCTAACTTAATCGTATCAGTTCAAAATGAAACGGAAGAGGCTGTTACCAAAATGCAAGCAAGTACGGAATCTGTCCGTGACGGCCTGCAATCTGTGAATCTTGCTGGTGAGTCATTTAAGAACATCAAAACCTCAGTTGACTCTGTCGCTAATGAAATACTAGAGGTTTCTGCAGCCATCCAAGAAATATCGGCACACGCAGAAAGACTCCAAGAGAAGGTTGGTAAAATCTCTGAGATGTCGAGTGTAACATCTGAAAACATGCAGACGGTTTCTGCAGTAACAGAGGAGCAGTTGGCTTCTATTGAAGAAATTTCAGCATCTGCCGCTTCACTGAGCGAATTAGCAGAGTCTTTATACCATCTTGCCGGACAGTTTCATATGTAAGAAAAAAGCATCATAGATTTGTACAACATACACCTATTTTGGCGAATGCCATCATAGGTGTATTGTTTTTTTCTGATTATTTTTATTTCGACACAAAAACCCTTTCAAACTCAAACCCCTTTGATTATAATGGTTTCAAACAATGATTTTGACAAATTTCCGACAATATTCCTTATTCGAAAGATAAATTAAATAAATAACTGATGGATAGAGGTGAAGAAAGGTGATGTGGCTCCTTGCAATATGCACAGGCATCATGCTAATTGGATGCTCTGTAATGATTATCCTTTGTATCGCTCAGATTTTCAATGAAGTGGTTATCCAACCGATTCGAGAATTTAAGCACCGCTTACCATCCGATGAAGGTGTAAATCCAATAGGATAGCACATTTTTAATTTATAATAAAATAATTTAAATTAAGCCATGAATGTTTGAGAAAAACAGTCATGGCTTGATTTATTTTCCAAATAGAGCTGCTATGCGTTTTGTAAAAAATCTCCCGATGCAGAGGTATCAACGGGAAACTACCACCTCTGCATTAGGGGAATTTGTTCAGACAAGTTTAGAGAACTTGCGCGCGTCCGCGATAGACAAGGCCGCGTTGCGGATCAACCGTAATCGTGGAACCATCTGGAATCGAATTCGTTGCGTTAGCTGCGCCGACAATCACTGGGATACCAAGCGAGAGCCCGATGACCGCCGCATGGGATGTAAGCCCTGCTTCTTCAGAAATCACCGCAGAAGCTCGCTCCAGCGCTGGTATTATATCTTTATCTGTTGCGTTCGTAATGAGAATATCTCCTCGTTGTACTCTCGACAGTATATCCGCGTTTACAGTTGATACGACCGCTCTGCCGCTAACAGCCCGTTGCCCAATACCTTTGCCGCTCGCCAAAACCTCGCCAATGGTATGCACTTTGAGTAAATTGGTTGTGCCCTGCTGTCCAACTGGAACTCCGGAAATGATAATAACAAGGTCACCGTGCTTAACTAGTTCTGCATCCAAAGCACCTTCAACGCTTGCTTCCAAAACCTCATCTGTCGTCCGTGTTTCTGAGACTATTACAGGATAAACGCCCCATGAGACAGTGAGCCTTCGTGCGACATCCGATTTTGGAGTCGTTGCGATAATTTGCGCTTGGGGTCGATGCTTTGCAACCATCCGTGCTGTGTGTCCGGACGTTGTAGCAGTAACAATCGCGCTTACACCAAGCTCCTTAGCCATCGTCTCGACTGCATGTCCAACAACATCAGTCACTGTCTTTTCTACAACATCTATATGTCTCGTCATTACTTCATTGTCTTCGATGGCTTGTTCAGCGCGAAGCGCAATCTGCGCCATCGTTTGTACCGCCTCATATGGATATCGCCCCGCTGCAGTCTCACCACTCAGCATGATTGCGTCGGTACCGTCAAAAATGGCATTCGCAACATCACTTGCTTCAGCTCGTGTTGGACGTGGGTTTCGTTGCATTGAATCCAACATTTGCGTGGCTGTAATGACAGGTTTGCCAGCACGATTACAAAGTGAAATTATGCGCTTTTGAGCAAGCGGGACATCCTCTGTTGCAATTTCAACGCCGAGATCTCCTCTTGCGACCATGACGCCGTCACTTGCTTCCACAATCTCTTCGAGGCGTTCAAGCCCCTCTTGTGTCTCAATCTTAGAGATGATATCTGCGTAGTATTGTCCTTCTTCCAAAATACGCCGAACTTCCAGCACGTCACTTGCTTTACGAACAAAGGAAGCTGCAATAAAATCAACACCTTGTTTAATACCAAAACGGATATCCGCCTTGTCCTTATCTGTCACTCCTGGAATACGCAGGGTAACTCCAGGAACATTGATACCTTTATTATCCTTTAATGTACCGCCGTTCGTCACAACACAATGAATGTCATGACCCTTCACATCGGTAACTTTTAAACCAATTAACCCATCATCAATGCGAATAGGTGCACCCGGAAATACATCCTCAACTAGTCCTTCGTAAGAAATCCAAACCCGTTCTTTTGTACCAATCTCTACTGGATCGACAGTTAAGACGATTTTATCGCCATCTAGCAACTCAACTTGTCCGCCTGCAATCTTACCAGTTCGAATCTTTGGTCCTTTGATATCAAGCATAATACCGATAAACTTGCCAACTTCAACTGCAGCTTTACGAATTCGCTCGATTCGTAAAGCATGCTCTTCATACGTTCCATGCGAAAAATTGAGTCTAGCTACATCCATTCCAGCCTTTATCAATTTCCGAAGCATTTCAGGAGATTCACTTGCAGGACCGATTGTACAAACAATTTTAGTTTTACGCATTACATCACTATTTTCTTAAACTATACCGTATAAGGCCTAAATCAGTTT
>JAKADF010000375.1 GCA_021820805.1 Bacillota bacterium | reverse complement strand
GCCGCTTCACGTTCAGGACGAGTGCTTGCTAAAATCATTTCTTGTACAATTGGAACTCGATCCGCTGCCATAAACATATGCTCAGTTCGACATAAACCAATACCTTCAGCCCCAAAGGACCTTGCTTTTTTTGCATCTTCTGGATTGTCGGCATTCGCTCGGATACCGAGTTTCCTTAGCTTATCAGCCCAAATTAAAATTGTTTGAAACTCAGTTGAAAGCTCTGGTTCTATGCGCTTAACTTCACCATCTATAACGCGGCCGGTTGCTCCGTCGATTGTAAGCAGGCTTCCTTCGTGAATAATCGTATCACCAATTGTACATATATGTTCATTTTCACGAATAACAAGCGCGTCACAACCGCAAACACATGGTTTACCCATCCCTCTTGCGACTACTGCTGCGTGGCTTGTCATACCACCACGGCTCGTTAATACGCCTTGTGCTGCTAAAATACCATGAATATCTTCGGGCGTTGTTTCTGAACGAACCAGCAATACGGGTTTCCCTTCCTTAGCCAATCTTTCCGCATCATCCGCAGTAAATGTTACGATGCCAGAAGCTGCACCAGGTGACGCCGGCAACCCACTCGTTAATACTGATAGGGATGCCGTTTCATCTATTCGTGTGTGCAATAGCTGGTCTAATTGGTCAGGATCCACACGAAGAACTGCAGTTGGCTCATCTATAAGGCCCTCTTTCACGAGCTCTACAGCAATTCTCACAGCCGCAGCAGCCGTACGTTTTGCCGTACGTGTTTGCAGCAAGTACAATTTTCCTCGCTCTACAGTAAATTCAATGTCCTGAACATCTTTATAGTGGTCTTCCAGTTGTCTGCAAACTTGCAGAAATTGATCATAAATTGCTGGCATATCCTGCTGCAATTCGTGAATTGGCTTCGGTGTACGAATCCCCGCTACTACATCTTCTCCTTGTGCATTTGTCAGATACTCGCCAAACACGCCCGATTCACCAGTAGACGGATTACGTGTGAATGCAACACCTGTCCCTGAATCATCACCCATATTTCCAAAAACCATACTTTGAACATTTACTGCGGTACCAAGTGAATCTGGTATTTTATTTATTCTTCTGTAAATAATTGCTCTTTGATTGTTCCAAGACTTAAACACTGCTGAAATGGCGGCAAATAGCTGAACAGCAGGTTCCTGCGGAAAAGGATGGCCCGTCTCTCTTTTCACAAGCTTTAAGTACGCGTCAATAACCATTTTCCATCCGTCTTCGTCCATATTTTGATCATTAGCACAACCTTTAATTTCCTTAACGTGATCTATCTCGCGTTCAAACTCATAATGAGGAATTCCTAAAACAACGTCACCAAACATCTGGATAAAACGTCGATAACAATCGTATGCAAATCGTGCATTATTTGTTCGCTTAGAAAGTCCCTCTACCGTTTCATCATTTAGTCCCAAGTTTAGTACCGTGTCCATCATCCCTGGCATCGAAATAGGAGCACCACTTCGAACAGAGACGAGCAGGGGATTATCTTTGTCACCAAATCGTTTATCGGTAACAAGTTCTAATTTAGCAATCGCATCATTAACTTGGTTAACCATTTCATCTGTTAAGCTGTCTGCGTTATGAAATAGGTGGCAGGCCCCTGTAGTGAGTGTAAATCCTGGCGGTACAGGTAACCCCTTATGAGTCATATCCGCCAAATTTGCACCTTTTCCTCCAAGTTGCATCTTATCAAATCCCGATAATTCATCGAATGCAAAAACCCATTTAGTCATGTGGACTGCCCCTTTCCCGTCACATGTTCAAGTATGATTCCAGCTGTCTCTTCGACTGCTTTATCGGATACATCAATTACCGGGCACTTCAATCGCTTCATTATCAGATCGGAGTATTCGAGTTCAACTAAAATCCGTTCGTGACTAGCGTAATTTGCTTCAGCCGTAAGCCCTAGTGCCTTTAAACGCTCTTGGCGAATCAAATTTAACTTGTCCGGGCGAATAGTAAGACCGACAATCTTGTGACTTCCGGCTAGTTGAAAAAGTTCATCTGGAGGTGCTATCTCAGGAACAAGGGGCACATTAGCAACACGTATCTGCTTGTGTGCCAAATACATACTAAGAGGAGTTTTTGAGGTTCTTGAGATGCCGACTAAAATTACGTCCGCTCGAGCGAGGCCCCGCGGATCTCGACCATCATCATATTTAACAGCGAACTCTATTGCATCAATCCGCCGAAAATAATCTTCATCTAATTGATGAACAAGGCCTGGTTTTAAATGAGGCGGGTGTCCAACTGCACTTTCGAAAGCTTCCATAATTGGACCCATAATATCTATTGTTACAACACCAGCCTGACGTGCCGCTTTGAGTAAATAAGACTTCAATTCTGGTAATACGATTGTAAAAGCAATCATTGCATTTTCTTCTTGTGCCCGATTCACAGTTTCATCTATAATAGAAAATTCATGCACATGAGAAACACGGCGCAAAATCATATGCCCGCCATTGAACTGGCTCGCTGCTGCTCGTGCCACTGCTTCAGCAGTTTCACCGACTGAATCTGAAACAACATACAAAATTGGGATCTGACTATTCATGTGAAACCTCCTAGTAAAACCACTGCTACAACCATTAGGTTCAGATTCTGTTTACAATCTTCCTGACTGCTGTTGCCCCAGTTCTACAAATGCGCGAGCAATTGTCGTTTTGGACAGACGACCGACTACTTCAAAATTGCCCTCGGCTTGGCTACGAATAACCGGCAGCGAGTCCACCTCATGACGAACCATTTGCACTGCTGCCTCATAAAGCGTGTTCTCTAAATCAACCGTAATAACATGCGGCATACGGGTCATAGCCAAGTTTACTGGAATCGCCTGCAACTCTCCGCCTGATATTGCTACCTTTAGCAAATCCTTTCTTGAAACCACACCTTGCAACACTCCATCTTTTACCACAATTAATGTTCCGACATCTTCCATAAACATCATAACAATGGCATCGTATACAGAGCTTTTTTCTGTTATTACAATGGGTACGGACTTGTAATCCTTCACAAGTAATTTCTGTACCGCATCACTGACGATACTCTCTGATTTATCACCAGTATAGTAATAACCTACCCTTGGCCTTGCCTCTAAAAAACCAGCCATTGTTAAAATCGATAAATCCGGACGCAAAGTTGCACGTGCAACAGAAAGAATTTCAGCAATTTGTTCACCCGTAATTGGGCCTTGCTGTTTGACAATGTCAATAATCATTTCTTGCCTTTTTGTTAGTTCGATTTTAATCACAGCCTATAAATATGACATACTAAATAAAGTTTTAACACTAAACAGTATATCTTATTTTAATTAAAAGTGCACCTAACATTGTGTCCAATTCAAAAAATTCATTTGCTTTACTGTCACGCATCAAACACAAATTGATTATTCAAATGATTCTATATCAAGACTTTCAAGCACTGTGCGAGACTTTAAAGACAATCCTGCAAACTCATACAGTTGGTTTGATAAAACTATTTTTATACTCATCCGTGCGGATGCAGATAATGAAACACGCCCAAGGCGGTCAAATGGCACATGGACAAACTGTTTTAATACATGTGCTGTTCCTTTAGAAACCCGAACTAAATACTTTGAACTTATGCTCATACCGGATGAACATGATTCGCAGAGAAAGCCTCCATCTTTAGCACTATAAGAATAGGGACCAGAAAGTAGCGACCCACATGCAACACAATGATCCCAATCTGGGGCTGCTCCTAAAATATAAAGAACCTTTGCCTCCCAAATACGCGCAAGAACCTCAGCATCCTCCGGTGTCTGGTGCAGCCGAAAAAGGAGCGTATCAAACAGTCTATACAAAGACTCATTCCCGATGGACGGCTCCTTTGCAACTGTACCCGCTAACTCACAAAAATAGGCGGCATACGCCGCCAACTCTAAATGCTCATGAAATAATCTGTAAGTTTGCACAATATCCACTTGTTGGAGATTACCCATTCCGGAGCGCTTGTAGATGGAGTATATTCCTTTTGCGCACAAAATGCTGCCAGCCCTTAACCGACTCTGTGGTTTTTTGGCTCCCCTTGCCATTACAGCCACAGTCCCCAAAGGTGTCAGCAAGGTTAATATCGCGTGCGTCTCTCCATATGCAATAGTTTTGATGACGATACCTTCCGTGTTGTATAGCACCGCCTACGCCCCACTCCCTGTGAGAACAAACCG
>JAKADF010000374.1 GCA_021820805.1 Bacillota bacterium | reverse complement strand
TAAGCCGTATTCCAGACAATCAAGTTCTGAGTCAAGATTTACTCGAAGGCGGTGTTTTGCGTGCGGGTTTAACAGCGGATATCGAAGTTGTAGAAGAACAACCAAGCATATTTTATTCATTCGAAAGCCGAGCCCACAGGTGGATTCGCGGCGACTGGCAGCTTATTAAGTGGCTTCGAAAAATGTGCAAAGACCGCGATGGAAATATGCAGCCCGTTGATTTATGCAGCCTGACTCGCATGCAAATAATTGATAACTTGCGTAGGAGTCTGCTAACGCCTTGGCTTATGGCAATGGCGCTTTTTAGTTTCTTTGTTCTGCCAGGACGTGGATTTGCGTGGGAAACGATTGTGCTTTTGACAGTGTTTCTTCCGTTCCTGCGAGCAATTGCAAGCAGTTTTCGCGGGCATGGCAGTATACGTACTCTGCGAGTCACATTTTTGCAGAGCGCTGTTCGGCTTATTACCCTGCCATTTTCAGCTGTGCTTTCAGCTGATGCCATCTTGCGTACACTGTTTCGCGTATTTGTGAGTCACCGGAAGCTTCTGGAATGGGTGCCTGCTGCAAAAACGAATGGGCGCACGGTCGGTAACAATCGAGTTTTTGTGTTTGAGCGCGTCGGCTATACATTGATTGCAATTTTTGCGTTTCTAACTGTAATACAAGGTACAGGTCTGACGCGTATCATTTCGTTCGTTATGTTTGTGTTATGGATTTTGTCACGGCCAATTATGTCTTATCTGAACCGTCAAACCAAAGACAAAAGACTTGCTTTTGTGGATTCTGCACGAGAAGAACTGTTGGGGCTTGCCGAGCAAATCTGGTCATTTTATGACCACCATGTCACAGAAGAGGATTCTTGGCTGCCGCCAGATAACGTACAGTACCATCCCAATGAAGTTGTTGCCCATCGCACGTCACCAACAAATATAGGGCTTTATTTAGCAAGTGTCGTCGCTGCACGAGACTTAGGTTTTATTCATGATGCAGAGATGGTAGAACGTTTGGAAAAAACGCTTAAAATTATTTCTCGTATGGAAAAATGGAATGGACATTTGCTGAATTGGTATGACACGATTTCGGCAAAACCCCTTTCTCCAAGGTATGTCTCAACCGTGGATTCAGGGAACTTTATTGCCTATCTCATGGTTGTAAGGCAAGGGCTTAAAGAGCTTTGCCATAATCAGACACAGCGGGCTACTGCAGAAAAGCACAATTTTTCCACAGAACAGGCTTTTGCAGAAGAGTCGCAGATACAACAACTGATACCTCTCATTGACAGTTTGATTGAAGAGACAAATTTCTTTTCTCTATATAATCCAGACGAGCGTTTGTTTTGCCTGGGGTACCAAGTGGACGCAAATCGTAAGGACACGGTGCTTTATGACTTGCTCGCTTCCGAGGCAAGGCAGGCTAGCTTTGTTGGAATTGCGCTTGGACAAATTCCAGTTTCCCACTGGTTTACGCTCGCACGTACGATGACTCTTTCTGGAGGTCACAAAACACTTCTGTCTTGGTCCGGCACCATGTTTGAATATTTGATGCCAAGTCTCGTGATGCAGACATATCGAAATACAATTTGGGACTCTACGTATGAAGGTGTCGTTTTCCGTCAGAAACAGTATGCAGATAACCATCAAGTTCCGTTTGGTATTTCAGAAAGCGGCTATTACGCGTATGACTATCAATTAAACTACCAGTACCGAGCCTTTGGTGTACCGGGTCTCGGGTTTGACAGAGGGCTGGAACGGAATTTAGTGGCAGCTCCTTATGCGACTATCATGGCCCTCCCGTTTGCAGGTAACGCCGGAATGGATGCACTCCATAAATTTCAGGATTTAGGTGCCAAAGGTGAGTTTGGGTTTTATGAAGCCGTTGACTTTACTACAGAGCGGCTTCCAAGAGGACATCGTTACGAGATTGTTCAGAGTTTCATGTCCCATCACCTAGGCATGAGCTTGCTTTCCATTACAAATTTGCTTGCAAATCAAAGTATGACTCTGCGATTCCATGCCGATCCGCACGTGCGCGCAGCAGAGCTGCTTTTGCAAGAGCGGATCCCGCAAAAAGCTCTGCTCATTGAGGAGCCAATCGGTAAAAACGCAAAATTGCCTGACCTCGGCGGCCATGCAGATGATTCCGAGCGAAAGTTTACAGAACCGACCGCTCTTCCAGAAGTAAATATTCTATCAAATGGGCGCCTTGCGAGCATATCTACGAATGACGGGAATGGGCAGCTTATTTGGAATGGGCTTTCAGTTACGCGCGCTCGAGCTGATTCTGTCGCAAATAAATCCGGCGTAATTGTTTACATTCACGATGTCTCAACGGAGGAAACGTGGAGTGCAGTTGGTTTCCCAAACAATTTGTCTAACAAAACAAGCACTTTGTTTCGTTTAGACAGGACGACTTATGATGTTGAATACGGCGAGATTTCATCGAAGCTCGAATTGACTGTGTCACCGAATGTGGATGCAGAAGTGCGGCGGATTCGGCTCGTAAATCATGGCCGCAGTGCACGAACACTTGAAGTGACTTCATTTTTGGAGTTGGCGCTGGCACCAGAGGCGGCAGACAGGGCGCATCCGGCCTTTAGCAAGTTGTTTATTCAAACAAGCTACGATGCAGAGAAGCATGTACTTTTTGCGAAACGAAGACCGCGCAAAGAAGAGGAAAAGGAAACCTGGGCGATACATACCATCTATGTTGATGGTCATGAAACGGCAGAGTACGAGTTTGAAACAGACCGCAGCGCGTTTATAGGCCGCGGGTATTCTTTAGAGAGTCCAAAGGGGATTCAAACGCATCTTCGCGGCTCTGTCGGTTCCGTCGCTGACCCAGCATTTGTAATGCGCCGTTCTATTCATCTTGAGGGCGGGGAATCTGTAACAATTTATGTTGTTACAGGTGTTGCAGAAAACAAAGAACAGGCGATTGAAATTGTGGAGAGCCTGCGTGAGCCTGTACAGGCAGATCATACGTTTCATCTTGCCTGGGTTCGTTCGCAAATTGACTTACGTCACTTGCATCTGTCTCAAGCACAAGCGGTTGTCGCTAATCAACTCGCAAGCCGTCTTTTGTTTACTCCGTCATTAACGCACGAGAGACGAGAGGCCATTTCTAGAAATACGCTCGGACAGTCTGCACTTTGGTCCCATGGTTTGAGCGGAGACGCACCTATTGTCACTGTACGAGTCACGAATGTGGCTGATTCTCCTTTCCTCGCTCTTTTAGCTCGCGAGCATCAATATTTGTGCGTGCTGGGACTTGCAATCGATTTCGTTGTCTTCGACGAAACATCAGGCGGCTATAAGGACGAACTCATGCATAGGCTGCGTGAAAGTCTCGCTGCCCGCGGCATAGCAGATATGAAACGGATTATTAGTGTTAAAAAGTCGGAACTCACTGATGATGAACAAACGCTCTTGTTTGCAGCTTCTCGTGTTTTACTCAGAGCAGGAGGGCCAAGCCTTGGTGCTCAGTTAGAAGCATATGGTGCAAATATTCACCAATTGCCGCCTGTGAATCAAGTGCCTCGGGATAGAACAGTGCCATACGACCGTTCGCCGCTTGAGAAAGTTTCTGCGGTATCTCAAAAAGGTGAGTTTTTCAATGGCTGGGGCAGCTTTGTAGACGATGGACGCGCATACCAGATTCACGTACAGCCTCAGCGGTATTTACCGAAGCCTTGGACAAATGTTTTGGCTAACCAAAGCTTTGGCTGCATTCTCACAGAGCTTGGCACTGGATATAGTTGGTGGCGCAACTCCCACGAATGTAAATTAACGCCTTGGAATAATGATCCAGTACTCGATCCGCCTGGCGAGTGTCTCTATTTACGTGATTTGGATGCATCTAGCCGCATCGCGAAAAACATCTGGTCAGCGACCCCGAAGCCTAAAGGCGATGGACGAACATATGAAGTTACTCATGGATGGGGATACACACGGATTGAACAAGTAGACGGCGACATTGTTCATACGATGGTGACGACGGTTCCACGAACGGATCCGCTTAAAATTATCGAACTCACACTTTTCAACAAGAGCGAAAAACCTAGACGGATTGCGGTTACGTATTATGCACAGTGGGTGCTTGGCGTTGAACGTAAGGAAGAACCGTTCATCGTCACCGAGTGGGATAAGGAAAGTTCAACCTTGCTTGCACGAAATATGTATCAGGATGTATTTCGAGATGCCACTGGGTTTTTGAATG
>JAKADF010000373.1 GCA_021820805.1 Bacillota bacterium | reverse complement strand
GACAGAAAATACTTTGTTCATGTTTTGTTTCTTTCTCTTTAAATGTTACTCTCCATTTCCCATATTTGCATATACATTTAGCTCGCATAAGAATAGGTGCCCAAACTGTCTTTTTAGTTCTATTCAGTTTTTTGGAATGTCGCTTGTTGCAGAGATGGAGAGTTTCGATTTCTCTATACCTTTTTCGCGACTTTTGGGATGCTTTGGATTGGAGATCTTTTGACATCATAAACGGCGTGCTACTGAAGTGCACGCCGTGTTACTTCTTTAATGTTTGGTAATATCTTTCTCCCGTTTCTGGGTTGAACCAAACTTGTTGTTTTACACTAGTAGTCGGATCAACAAAAACTTCATTCGTCTTCGCATAGCCTTTCGGTGGTTCTTGGCTTTTTGAGCGAAGTCGTTTTTTTCTCGCCCACCAAGTGAATATAATAGCTCCAATAATCAGCAAAGCGTCTAAAACATAATACGAAACGATGAACCGCAGCACCGTTATTCCTCTCGCACAACAACAGCTGTGCCGTACGCAACGATCTCAGACATGGTCTGACCAATTTCACTGGAGTCAAAACGCGCCATTACAATTGCATTTGCACCCATAGTGTGTGCATTTTGTACCATTCGATCTATTGCCTTTTTTCGAGCGTCCTCTAGCATTTCAGTGTACTCCTTAATTTCTCCGCCGCCAAGACTTCGCAATCCTGCCATAATATTTCCACCAAGTCCACGACTGCGGACGACAACTCCAAATACGTGACCAATGACTTTTTCAATTTGGTATCCATGGATGTTTTCAGTTGTTACAATAATCATTCTTTAACTCCCTTATAATTTTTTAAAAACGAACTATTTGTCTAATTTTCTTCTCAATATTGAGAAGACACGATAGTAAGCCTTTCAAGCCTTTAATTTGGTTTATTCCCGGGTCACTAATACTCTGTCAATGTCTAAAAAAACATTCAAAAGCAGTTTTTCCCTTGTTTGCTTAGAACAAATTTGCGTTATCCGTTGCCCAATCTTTGAAGGTATGTGCAGGGTTTCCTGTGACATGCTTTACTGTGTTTGAAACTACTGCGGGGTGGTTTCTTTGATCCTTCATTAAAGTAAACAACGCGTCCACGATTTCAGGAGGAGCAAACTTTTTCATATTCATTTCGGCTGCAGTGTCGGGGACATTTTCGAAACGAATTTCTTTTTCAAGTACAGCGCCTAAAATTTTCACTTGTTCAGTTGGTGTCAACACTTCTGGTCCGGTAAGGGTGTATATTTTACCATTGTGATCCGATGATACGAGTACTTTAGCAGCAACAAGAGCTACATCCCTCGGGTCAATTGGAGCAGTACCTACGTCACCAAAAGGAGCTCTTACAATATTTTCTGTCTTGATAGACCTTGCCCACTGTAAAGTGTTCGACATGAATGCTCCTGGACGAAGAAACGTCCATTTCACATCAGATTTCCGAATTAGTTCTTCAGTGTGAAGGTGAATTTGTCCAATGAAATTTTCTGCCTTCGATTCGATTGCGCCAGAAGAGAGAAATACAATGGTTTTAACCCCGGATGCTTTAGCAATTCTGGGGAAGTTATCACTGCCTGGGACTCGAATCAAAAACACTTTTTCAATCCCTTTCAGTGTTGCTTTCAAGTTCTCAGAATCCGTGAGATCACCGACAGCCACTTCTATATTTGCGGGAAAGGATACTTTTGCAGGATTCCGAGTAAGTATTCGAACTTGGTATCCATCATCATTCAATTTCTTTACTATTTCACGCCCAACGTTTCCAGTCGCACCGGTTACCAAAATCATCCCTTGTCCTTCCTTCTCAATTAAGTTGATGTCTAACCTCAATATTAACTTAGATGTCGTGTGCTATTTGCTTTTTCGTATAGAAACATTGCTTGATAGGTTGGATTCGCGTCTGTCACTACATTTATCGTTCGGATAATCAAATCTGAAGCGTTTAGATGGTGTGGAGTTGGAATTGTGCGCTACTCAGGATAAGATAATAGCAGAAGAGTTTTCGACGTTATTGAGGAGGATACATTTTGAGTGAAATTCGATATATAGCTACCGTTATTGTCTACGAAGATGGTCATCGTGATGTTATATGGGATTCTTCTGTTTCGATGGAAGACTGCTATAGCCAACTGAAACAAGTGACGCAAGACTTGGAAAATGCTTTAGGTATCAATCCTCCGCCTACTCCGCATAAAAAGCAGGCTACAATAACACGTTTAAAATGATTTGAATCAAACTGGGAGAGAGAACCTGTTATACGGCCTCATATGAGGCGCGTTCTATCCAGGCTCCCCTCTCTCACTAGGCTTTTATGAATCGCATTTGATTCTTTAAAAAATACAAAATGCAACCATTGGAGATGTTTTTAAAGCATTTGTATTTTAATGGTTGCATTCCAAAATTTGAGTCTCCACTTTACCTTCAGTTTCTTTATTGTTTGAGCTTTTGTGTGATTCTTTGGGTAAACTGGCTAAGCGTGTCACAACTACAGTGGATTTCTTAATTGCCTTCAAAGAGTGTGGCTCATTTGCCTCAAGCAACATAACTTCACCAGGCTTTAAATTAAAATCTTCTTCCCCAGCCCGGAGTGTGATTTCACCTTCTAAAACAATAGCAGTTGCCGGCACTGTTGCACGATGGGTGTCAACACCTTCTCCAACGTCTAAAGAAACTAACGTCATTCGACTATGCCCATTATTCAGGATTGTTTTTGACCGTTCATCAGCTCGAAAATGTAAAGACATCGTTTTACCCATTTTAAAAACCTCCTATAGCCTTCTTGGCAGCACAATTTATCATGGTTATCATATACTTGTTTGCTTTTTAATCACTTGACGCAGATCATACTGTGCAGATGGGAATATAAACTAGTGAAGTCTCTTTTGAGGTAATAAGTTTGCTTATAAATTAAAAAACGCCTACATCATGCGGGCGTTTTTTAAGCCAGGGTGAACCTGACTATACTTCTTAGGTACTGCAGTATGGTAAGGCTGCAGATGGCAGCCTGAACCTTTTAGTATGTGTGTTCATTCTGGCGGCGTCAAAACATCAGCCCTCCTTTCGGAACACACTTATATATACCGCAACGGTTCATTATTTATGTAATGTAATAAAAATTTAAAGTTAATATACAATAAATTTAAAATTGCATTGATTCATATCAAGTCACGCTCACTTGCGTTGAACTTATGTGTTATATATTTAAAAGCTCCAAGTATCTCTAAACAGTTAAGCTGTTGCCCAAATGAGCATCCGCCGTCGATTCCGATTTTACCTTCACCAAACCAAATGTCTGCCGAACCGTGAATATCTATAGTTTTCGTATGTCCAAAAACTACCGTTTTGTTGACAGCTATTGCCTGTTTGATGAATTCGTCCCTGATCCACATGAAATCGTCTTTCGGTTGATCCTTCCAATTCATGTACGCGGGATTTAATCCTGCATGGACATAGATAAATTGTTCGTCCTCATAAAATAAGGGAAGGCCGCCTAGGAATGAAATATGATGGCTGTAATGTTTCATGATGTAGTCGCGTGCATCGCGCCAATTCGCCATATTATCAATTTCAATATAACTTTTTAAGGTTTCTGACCCCCCGTGTTGAAAAAACTTTGGCGCACTGTCGTCATTACCCATCATAAGGTCAACAAAACGCTGGTCGTGATTTCCCCGAAGAGCAATCACATTTGAACCTTGCACCATTTCAATAACTTTCTCAATGACCTCTTTGCTGAATTTTCCTCTGTCCACATAGTCTCCAAGAAGTATTAACCTATCTAAGTCAGAGTTGTAATGCACGATGTTGAGTAATTCGATTAATTGATCATAACACCCATGGATATCACTTATAACTAAAGTCCTTTCCACCGCTTGTACTCCTCTCTAGCTCGTGGCTGCAACTGCTCTAGTCTTTATGAAAACCGCGTTCATCTTGTATATTATTTAAAATTTTCTGTTTTTAAAAATTGTAAATTGTTTAATTTTTTCACCGCGATGTTGTTCGCGAATCAGCGATACGATTACAAAATACGCGTAAAGGACAACTAGACATGAAATCCATACAAAGAAGACAAGAGTTAGGACCAGGCTCTCATGCTTCTCTACTTCCCGAAGGGATTTACCAGCTAAAACAAAGCCAGATTGTTTTCCACTGTATGAAACGACGACAATGGCATCCCTAACATCTGGAGTAGGCTGCCATGTAATATGGTCTTCTCC
>JAKADF010000372.1 GCA_021820805.1 Bacillota bacterium | reverse complement strand
CCGGTCTAAACGTGCTAACGTTCCTGTTAAAACGACGACCTGATTGTCAAAAGGGCTGTCAGTATATACCTGCTCAAAACTAGCCGATGTGTAGACTATGTTTAGTCCATAAGACTTTAAATGGTCAATTAATCTTATTGCAAGAGGGTTTTTGAAAAATGCAACAATGCTTTCAGCCATTTTAGGCCCGATATCTGCAATTTCCGTTAACTCATCAACAGGTGCATTCATTAAGGCATCGAGTGTTCGGAAAGTTACTGCTAATGTTTTTGCTGCTTTTTCACCAACAAGACGAATTCCCAGCCCAAACAAAAGCCGTTCTAATGAACTCTGTTTGCTGCGCTCAATAGCTGCAATCAATTTTGCCGCAGATTTTTCACCCATACGTTCAAATGATAACAGATCCTCTTTGGTTATTCGGTAGATATCCGCTACTGTACGCATGAGTCCACGGTCAACAAGCAAGCGAATCCACTGTTCGCCTAATCCTTCAATATTCATTGCATCCCGAGACGCAAAATGAATAATACCTTCCTGAACTAAAGCTGGGCAACTTGGGTTCACACACCGCCAAGCGGCTTCATCCTTTAATCTTTGAAGCTCATGATGACAAACCGGGCAATTCTTAGGCATTTCAAATGGTTGTTCATTACCGGTGCGTACATCAGTAACGGCACGAACAACCTCTGGAATGATATCTCCTGCTTTTTGAACGACAATCTGGTCTCCAATCCGGACATCCTTTTGATTTATATAATCTTCGTTATGTAACGAAGCCCGGGAGACTGTGGTTCCTGCAAGAGAAACCGGATCGAACACGGCTGTCGGGGTGACTGCACCCGTCCGGCCAACGCTCAGTTCAATTTCACGGAGCGTGGTTGTTGCTTGTTCTGCCGCATACTTGTATGCAATAGCCCAACGCGGGCTTTTTGCTGTAAATCCAAGCTTTTGTTGCATACGAATGGAATTAACTTTTACAACCATTCCATCTGTTGCATAAGGTAATTCATGCCTCTTTTCTCCCCATGACTCGATAATGGTTATCACTTCATCAATAGACTGCGCATTCTCTCGGACTCCAGTGGCTGGAAGCCCTAAAGACCGTACATAGTCTAAAGCCTCAGAATGAGAAGAGAGACCATACTTTTCAGCCTCAACAACTTGATAAACGATAACAGCGAGGCCTCTTTTTGCAGCGATTTTAGGATCTAACTGGCGCAGCGAACCTGCAGCCGCATTTCGAGGATTGGCAAACAGTGATTCACCCTTTGCTTCTCTTTCCTCATTCAGTCTTTCAAATGCAGATTTAGGCATATATGCCTCCCCGCGCACCTCAATTGTTACATTTTCACTGAGCCTTAGCGGAACACTGCGTATTGTACGAACATTTGCTGTAATATCTTCACCAATATCCCCATCGCCGCGTGTTGCAGCTTGAACGAGCACTCCGTCAACGTAACGAAGCGATACAGCAAGCCCGTCTATTTTGAGTTCACATACATAAGATATGTCGGCCTGGTCGTTCCCTGCGGTAACATCTCTTACCCTTCTGTCGAATTCTTGTAAATCATCAGGCCCATACGCATTTGATAAAGAAAGCATTGGAGTTTCATGTACAACTTTTTCAAACTTCTCATTAGGTGCTCCGCCAACTCGCAGTGTCGGAGACGCCTGAGAACGCAAGCTTGGATAGGTTTCTTCAAGTTGGATAAGTTTACGCATCAGAGCATCATACTCTGCATCCGTAATTTCAGGTGCATCATTCTCGTAATACAGCCGATTATGGCGCCAAATTTCAGATACGAGCTCTTCGATTTGCCGCTTGGCCTCATCCTGGTTTAATTGACTGGCCACATGTTCAACCCCTTTGACACTCAATTGAAAATCACGTATGGAAGAGCTGTCGATTAGAGTTTCGTAATCGGTGCAAATTTAGCGACTAACTTGCGGACTCCAATTGGATCATCAAATTGAACGGATAATTCCAGGTCTTCTCCGCTGCCGGCTGTATCGACTATCTTCCCTTGTCCCCATTTTCTGTGTTCAACCATGTCACCCACATTATAAGAAACACTCAAATCGGCACCAAAGGATTTAGGCATGATAATGGAATTGCGACCTGACGAATCAATGCGCGGCGACCACGTCTGCCGCTTTTGCCCGAACATTGAAGCATCAACACTCTCGATATATGCAGCAGGCATTTCGTCAAAAAAGCGAGACGGCTTGTATGGCCGAAATTCACCAAAAATCATTCGTGTTGCACAAGTGGTCATATATAGTCTCTTTTTCGCCCGAGTCACGCCGACATAACAAAGACGACGTTCTTCTTCCATTTCACTATCTGATGTAAGAGATCTACTATGGGGAAATATCCCTTCTTCCATTCCAGCCAAGAAGACAATCGGAAACTCGAGTCCTTTAGCACTGTGCAATGTCATGAGTGCCACTTCATTTTTATCGTCTAGAGAAGCTGCATCGGGTTTTCCATGATTTAAATCAGAGTCAGCAACAAGCGCAACTTCCGTTAGGAACTGCGGCAACATCTCCTCGGAAATACTTTCTGTCCACCTATCGTCAAACTCCTTAGTAAGTGACAGAAACTCATCCAAGTTTTCAATGCGAGCTTCCGCTTCAAGCGTCTTTTCCGCTTTTAATGCTTGGCGATATCCAGTACGTTTTAAAACTTCTTCTGTCAAATCCGTAACCGTGACGTATCCGCGCATTTGAATGAGCGTCTCCATCAATTCGGCAAATTCAGCAATGGATTTTACAAACCGACTGCTAATACCAGCTTCCTTGGCTTGCGGCAAGGCCTCATATAAAGTTTTTCCATACATGTTTGCAAATGCCTGCAGTTTTGCAATTGTTCCTTCTCCTATGCCGCGCTTGGGCACATTAATTACTCGGACTAAGCTTGCATCATCTGCCGGATTTGCGATAAGACGCAAAAAACTTAAAATATCCTTAATTTCCTTACGTTCATAGAATCGGACTCCGCCAAAAATTCGATAAGGAACATTATGTTGCAGAAAGATTTCCTCAATCACACGCGATTGAGCATTTGTACGATACAACACGCTAAAATCGCGATACGACTCTCCATTTTTAAGTCCGGATTCTATTTGACTTACAATGAAATTCGCTTCAATTCGCTCATCAGAGCAACGGCAAATAAGAGCTTTTTCACCTTGCTCTCCTTCTGTCCACAAATTTTTTGCTTTTCTTTCTGTGTTATGTTCAATTACTTTGTTTGCAATTTCGAGAATGGTCTTTGTAGAACGGTAGTTTTGTTCAAGTCTTACAACCTCTGCTTCTGGATAATCCCGCTCAAATTGTAAGATGTTCTGGATGTCTGCTCCCCGCCATCCGTAAATCGATTGATCTGAATCGCCTACAGCACACAAATTTCGCCTTTTCGACGCAAGCTCACGTACCAAAATGTACTGAGCATGGTTTGTATCTTGGTACTCATCGACATGGATATACTGAAATTTATTCTGATAGAAAGCAAGTACATCCGGATGTTCCCTAAACAACTGAACAGTTTTCATAATTAAATCATCAAAATCAAGTGATTGATTTAATTTCAATCGGCGCTCATATTCGAGATAAATGTCACCTATCATTCTTTCATATAAATTCCCTGCAGTATCCCTTGCTTTTGAAGCGGTAACGAGTTCGTTTTTGAATCCACTGATGGCAGACAATGCTGCGCGCGGTTCATATCGCTTTGTATCGATATTCATATCACGCATAATTCGTCTTACAGTTGTTATTTGGTCTCCATCATCAAGTACTGTAAAGCTCGAGTTATAGCCTAAATGTTCAATGTCACGTCTCAAAATACGCGCACACATGGAATGAAATGTAGTTGCCCAAATATCGTGTGCGGCTGGGCCGATTAATTGTTCGATCCGATGTTGCATTTCTCTTGCTGCTTTGTTTGTAAATGTGATGGCTAAAATGCTCCACGGAGCGACACGCCACTTGTAAATTAAATATGCAATTCGCCTTGTTAAAACACTTGTCTTGCCGCTGCCTGCACCTGCAATAATAAGGAGCGGCCCCTCTTTTGCTTCTACAGCTTGTTTCTGTTGTGGATTCAACCCCGCCAAAATCTCTGCAGGGTTAGACATATGAGTTTGCACTTACAGGTCCACCTTTCGAGGACATTCTACGTTCTATTATACAAAGCTTGGTGCCTGTATGCGATCATTTGTTCGGATTTGACGATTCC
>JAKADF010000371.1 GCA_021820805.1 Bacillota bacterium | reverse complement strand
ATAGATGTTTCGCTCTGTACTGTTTTATCTACTGTGTTTTTTTCTACGATTTTATAGATGGCCAATCGTCAAACTCCTCTTTCGAAATCTCTCGAAAATGCACAATGTCACCTGCCGCAAGCAGGCTCGGCGGGTTTTCCTTTGGCCGAAACAGCGCGGCTGGTGTGCGGCCAATCAGTTGCCAGCCTCCAGGAGTTTCAATCGGATAGACACCTGTTTGCATGCCTGCAATACCGACCGTCCCAGCTGGAATCACAAGGCGGGGCGCAGACCTTCTTGGTGTTGCGATTTTCTCAGACATTCCGCCAATGTACGGAAACCCTGGGGCAAAACCAATCATATAAACCAAATACTCGCCGCTTGTATGAATAGAAATAACTTCATCGACCGAAAGTCCGTTGTGAGATGCTACGTCTACAATATCTGGACCGAATTCTTTGTCGTAGCAAACTGGAATCTCAATTGTCTTACCGCGTTCAATAGACGACTCCCCTAGATTCTGCAGAATTTGTGCTACGGTTTCTTCAATCTCGTTATAACGAAATAAAGCAGAGTTATATGAAATATAAACGGTTGTAAATGCCGGAACGAATTCGATCATACCGGGAAACGGATGAGCATCTAAGTATGATGAGAGCGATTGAACTAGGCGGTGTGTTGCGGTATTAATTTCGTCTCCAAACCGTACAACAATCCCCGAATCACCCATTGGGGTTAATTCCACAAATAAGCATCACCTTTCCATTCTAACTGGAGCAAAAAATCGTTACAAAACGGCAAACTGTTCATCTCGTTTATCAGTGATGAACATATGTCCAGGCGCGTGCGTAATCATGAGCTCAGGTTTTACATGCATTGCGACTGCCTGCGGTGTAACGCCGCATGCCCAAAATACAGGCACCTCACCATCATGAATGGAAACAGAATCACCAAAATCCGGTTTTGATATGTCCATGATACCAATCTCTTCTGGATGCCCGATGTGTACAGGCGCACCATGTACTGCAGGGAACCGAGACGTCACCTGTACTGCACGAACGACGTCCTTGTGTGGAATTGGACGCATGCTCACGACAAGCGGTCCGCTAAACCTGCCTGCTTTAATACACTGAACATTTGTCTTATACATGGGAACATTACATTCTTCTTCAATGTGACGAACGGGAATATTGTTTCGGAGTAAACCTTGTTCGAATGTGAAACTGCATCCGAGAAGGAATCCAACCATATCATCTTGCCAATATCCATTAATATCAGTAGTTTCTTCTACTAGTTCCCCGCTTTTATAAATTCGATACTTTGGGATATCAGTGCGTAGGTCAGCAGAAGGCGCAACAAGCGCTGGCACTGGAGAACCTACTTCAGTTACATCAAGAACAGGGCATGGTTTAGGATTTCTTTGGCAGAATAACAAAAAGTCAAAAGCCAAATCTTTTTTGAGAACAACCAAGTTAGCTTGTGTATACCCATTTGCTATACCGGCGGTCGGCCTGACAAGTTTATTTTCACGTATAAGGGCTCGTGCCTCTTGGGGCAATAAATTTGCAGTCTCCAAAGTTGAATCGCCTCACTAAGTCATTCTTAATTTTTAGAGTTTACGAACGTTGCTGACTTTTATTATAATTGAACCTATAGTATTTTACGACTTTAAAGTACTATTTCGATAACTTTAAAGTACTATTTCAATAATAGAACATAAGGGGTGTTGATTTTGGAATCACCAAGTGCAGCACAAGCAGTAAAAAAAGCAAGTATGACAGCCATGATTGGGGCCGCTTTTATTATGGCGACTTCAGCCATTGGCCCTGGATTTCTCACACAAACAGCCGTATTTACACAGAGTTATAAAGCAGATTTTGCATTCGCAATCTTGGTCTCCATCATTTTGGACATCGGTGCTCAGATGAATACATGGCGCATCATCGGCTTTACTGGCCTGCGTGGTCAGGATGTCGGAAACAAAGTTTTGCCAGGCCTCGGATCAGTTATTGCAATCCTTGTCGTCCTTGGCGGTCTCGCTTTCAACATCGGCAACATCGCCGGAGCCGGTCTTGGACTCAACGTTTTGTTTGGAATTAACGTTAAATTGATGGCAGTTTTATCCGCCATTATCGGAATATTAATCTTTCTATCTAAGAATGCTGGAGGTGTAATGGATCGCGTTGCACAAATCCTCGGCGGTCTCATGATTTTGCTTGTCTTATGGGTTATGTTTACAAGCCATCCGCCTGTCGGCCAAGCGGTTGTTGCCAGCGTTGCACCATCTAGTTATGGTGCGATGATGTTCCCGATGATTACACTCGTCGGAGGCACCGTTGGCGGATATATTACATTTGCCGGCGGGCATCGCCTCGTAGATGCTGGCATTACTGGGGAAAAATACTTAAAGCAAATTTCTCGTTCATCACTCGCAGGTGTTCTTATTACAGGACTCATGCGTGTAATCCTGTTCCTCGCCATCTTTGGTGTAGTTGCAGCAGGACATGTGCTGGCAAAAGCAAATCCGCCGGCATCTGCTTTCCAATTCGCGCTTGGCACTCTTGGATACAAATTCTTTGGTATCGTGCTTTGGAGTGCAGCTATTACATCTGTCATCGGAGCCGCTTATACAAGTGCTTCATTCTTGACAAGTTTCGGAACATGGTTTAGAGACCACCAAAAGGCGACCATTATCGGCTTTATCGTATTTTCGACACTCGTTTTCGTTTTATATGGGCAGCCGGTGAAAGTGCTTGTGCTCGTTGGTTCGTTAAATGGGCTCATCCTGCCGTTAACGCTCATCACTATCCTCATCGCTGCGAAATCTAAGCGGATTATGGGAGCAGCGTACAAACATCCAACATGGTTGTACGTGTTCGGTATCATTGCACTTCTGATAACCACATATGCTGGAATCGATTCTTTAGGCGGCATCGCGAAACTGCTGCACTAATGTTTTAAGACACACTTCCATTTGAAATTGAAATACATAAAGCCCTCATTCACTGAGAAATTGAATGGGGGCTTTATTATGAAATATTGGTTTAGGTGTTTAGTCGAATTCGGTGACGAGATCGCGAATCCATGGCCTTGCAGACAATGGACTGAGCTCGACTGTGCTGTCTGGGCTTGCTTTCGTCATGCATAAATATTTTGGTCTGCCGTCTACATTTGCAATACATTCTTTACACTTGCCTGCATGGCAAGAGTAGCGAACAACCACACTTTCATCTTGATGCTCCTGCACCCACAAAACTGCATCGAGCAAGCTCATGCCATCCGCGTAAGGCACGGTATAGGATATCGCTTCTTGCCCAGCTTCCGGGTTACCCCGTGTAATTTTTAATGTGAATTCTGCCATTTGGCTTGACACCTCCAGTCCACATTATTTAATCCAGACAATATTCCAGCCTTCACCCGTGTTGTATAAACACTCAGTGCTCTTTGCGGTCTCGAGCGTATCGTTATAGTCTAAGCGAACGTGGCAGCCTCTTGTTTCTTTGCGTAATTTTGCTCCCCCAAAAATTGCTTCACCCAGTTTGAACATATTATCAAGCTCAACTTTTTGTACGAGCTGCATTGGGAATTTCGTTTCCTTTGTAAGTGCAACATCCTGGCATGCTCTGGCAAGTTCTTTAATCCGCGAAAAACCATGGTCAAGCTCTTCTTCAGTACGAATGGGGCCTGCATCCTCCCACATTACATTTTGCAGTTCACGCTTTAAAGCAGGCATGGAAGCTTCATCTTTCTTAACTTCTCTCGGATGCCACAGTTCCTGCAGTCTGTCCCATTCCTGACTTGCTTCTTGCGTTATTGATGGGGCAGATTTTCTTGAATTTCTTTGCTTTGCTGCAGTTTCGCCAGCAATCCGGCCCGTCACGAGCGCTTCTGTGATTGCGTTTCCAGACAAGCGATTAGCTCCATGCATTCCGTAAATCGCTTCTCCACATGCCAAAAGCCCCGGAACCGTTGTTTCCATATTGGGCTTAACGCGAATCCCGCCAATCATGAAATGCGCCATAGGAGCGACTTCAACCATTTGCTTGGTCAAATCAATACCGTTTTCAGTTAAAATACCGATAACCGGTCCAAATGCATCTTTTAATTTCTGCTCAGGCACTGAGCGGAAATCTAAGTAGGCACCGCCATGTGCCGAGCCGCGGCCAGCTTTCACTTCTTCAAAAATCGCGAGTGTTGTTTGGTCTCTAGCCGCTGTATACTTTCCAGCGACCTCGCCAGTGTACCGAAGCATAAACTCTTCGTCTTCGCCGTTGAATAAGCGTCCGCCG
>JAKADF010000370.1 GCA_021820805.1 Bacillota bacterium | reverse complement strand
ACATGCACGCAAGCTTGTGAGGTGTGCGGAAGTGGCTCAGGGGTAGAGCATCGCCTTGCCAAGGCGAGGGTCGCGGGTTCGAATCCCGTCTTCCGCTCCACAAGATAGCAGAAGACTCTGCTTCACAAAATCGCGGGCCCATAGCTCAGTTGGTCAGAGCGGCCGGCTCATAACCGGTTGGTCCTAGGTTCGAGTCCTAGTGGGCCCACCATATTTTGATAAATGATATTTGCGGGTGTAGTTCAATGGTAGAACTCCAGCCTTCCAAGCTGAGAGCGTGGGTTCGATTCCCATCACCCGCTCCATAAAGTAATGAATGGCCGTCTTAGTCCAACAGGAGCTAAGGCGGTTTTCTATTATATCAGGAGGTGATGGCATGAACACTGATGAGCAGCAGGTGGTTGAATCATTTTCTTCGGTTCGCGTGCTCGGGGAGATACGGACATGGATAGCGATTACGGCTTCTTGGTTGTCACGGATACAGACACTAAACCTTCAAGACGTGGGCTTATAGCACGTACGCCTGAAGAATGGGAACGTGGATTTCCATTGAAGAAGGAGATTGTCTCTGAAGGGAAGATCGTATTTGAAAGAGGAGACCAGAGCATGGCTCACGAAGGCGTGACGATATGGCTGCAGCCTACGTATTGTTTGATGCGGGCTTAACTGGAGTTTGTTATTCAGTACTTTTAAGAGTGGTGTCCGTGTCATATAGCCGAAAAACACTGGCAACTGTCGAGCGCAGTTCTCCTATTTCACGATAAAGATAACAAAGCGTTATGGACAACCTCGATGAAGCCCATGATACAATTAGTCCATCGGAGGGAGAGCAGATGAGCGAACTAACACGGGCTTACCTGGATGAATCGTTGCAAGTTCTAGACGATAAGTTTGAACAGCGGTTAAACGAATCGTTGCAAAAGTTGGATGAGAAGTTGGATCAGCGGTTAAACGAATCGTTGCAAAAGTTGGATGAGAAGTTTAATCAGCGATTTGAACTGCAACGTCAGAGCATTGAGGGGATGCTTGCAAACTTCGGTAAAATGATTATTGATGTATTGAATAAAAGGACGATGGATCTCGATAATCGAATGGAAGCGGGCTTTACAGAACTCCATACTGATATGGCCGATGTAAAGAAAAGGCTCGACAAACTACAAACGGATATGGACAAGGCAAAGATACGGATATATGACGTTGAAAATGAACTGAGAAGTATGAGACAGGTCTAGAATGGGACTGACCTAGAAGCGTTGATTGATAAAGCAGATCGTGCTATGTACGTGGCTAAGACTGCCGGGAAAAAATCATTATCAATTTTATATCGAGGCGCAAGTTCGAATGACAACCGTTTTTCTTGAATAAAACTTTTATCGTGAAGGAACGGCGTGTGTTACCTTTCATCCAACTAGGCAACTCGAAATTCCTCATTATTAAAGTGTACCTCGAGTGCATTGTGATGCGTGTCATAAAAAGGCTTTATAAAGAGGAATTGAGCCTGTGAAACGGAATATCCCGATCCGTAAGAAGTTCATCGGTCAAAACTCCTCCCATTGCTTCTTCGCATAGCCGTCGGAAGGGAGACAAATTCTTCCCATGTCATATGACTAGGTAACAACATACTGGAGAAGCGGTAATATGAGCCATTATCTCAGTCTACTCTCAACGGTAGTCCTACCCATAGCCATCGTCGGCCTCCTCGGTTACATGTTGCAAAGGTGGAGAAAGGTAGACACCCGGACTTTGGCAGACGTCAGTCTATACATACTCGCTCCATGCTTAGTGATTGACTCATTAACGCACTCGAGCCTCCAAGGTCACACAGTTTGGCTCGTTGGCTTGTTCACGTTTGTTCAAACGGCGGCAACGTGGCTTCTGGCAAAGGTCATGGCCAAATTGTTTCGATTTCATCTTGAAATCGAAGGAGCCGTCACCCTGACCACTGTCTTTGGCAACGCGGTCAATTATGGATTACCTGTGTTACTGTTAGCCTACGGCACCCCCGGATTTGTCATCGGAACATCTTATGTCATTGGCCAGATTGTCCTAATCAACAGCCTTGGTCTATACATCGCATCGCGTTCCAGAGTCAAACCACGCGAAGCAATTATCCAGGTTCTGAAAATGCCCCTGGTTTACGCGGTCTTGATTGGCGTCATGCTCACAGTGTTCGGCATGACTGTACCAGTTGGAATCGGAAACGCTCTCCATCTTGTCGGAAATGCTTACTCGGCCATTGTTTTGTTAGTTCTTGGAATACACTTTACAACAATTAAATGGCTCGGAATGTGGCGCAAAGAAGTCTGGATTCCGATTCTTCTGCGCTTGATAATTGTACCCATGCTTTCCCTGACCTGTATTTTCGTCCTTCGGATTCACGGCTTGTTGGCGGAGGTGCTGTTTGTGCAATCGAGCATGCCTGCAGCGGTCAATACGGTGATTCTTGCGGAGAAATTCGGGAGTGACAGACAAGTAGTGACATTGACCGTCGCCATCACGACGCTTATCAGTTTCCTATCCTTGCCCTTGCTGATTTTACTTGGACACCACCTATAAATATGGACTCATTAAGGGGATAGGGTTTTAAATTTTCAGTGGAAAAGGCAAAACATTCTCAAACAAAGTCCAAATTCGGCACCACTTCGATCGTATGAAGAGTAATGGGAATTGGCCCATAAATATAGCTCGCTATAATTCGACAAAATCTGTATACATCGATACTTGATTCCGCCCATCAGCTTTTGAACGATAAAGAGCAATATCTGCTTGATGAATCAGTTCCTCCAACGACTCACCATTTGTTAACTCCGAAACGCCAATACTTATTGTAAATTGAAGTAAATTTTCATTCGACAGGTAGATAGACGAATCTTTAACTGTAAGCTTCAAATTGTTTAGGGTATCTAATGTATCCATTGTTGTATTATCGTGAATAATTAAAAACTCATCTCCACCAATCCGACCAACAATATCCGTTGATTGTAATGATGACTTTAGGGCGTCAGCGAGTGTTTGCAAAACTAGGTCTCCAATTAAATGACCGTATGTATCATTAATTTGCTTAAAGTTATCAATATCTAACATTGTAATGCACGCAGGTGTACCTTGGGAAACGCACTTCGTTAATATTTGTTCTGCGTCATTAAGTACTTTTCTTCGATTTGGAATGCCTGTTAATTGGTCGTACATGGCGAGAATTAACAATTCTTGGTTCAGTTGCTCTAATTCCTGATTTGCAGTTTTCAATTCAGAAGTCCGTAGACTTATCAAATATTCAAGTTGCTTGTTATCGAAAGATAACAATTCATTTTGTCTCTCCACAATGATAATTGCTTCTTCATGAATTCGAACGATTGCAAGCGTAACTAATCCGACCAATAAAACCGAAACAACTCCTCCAACGAAATATCTGTTTGCTGGACTAGGGAGTGGAGAATTTGCGTAACCAAAATGAATAATTAGTAACACGTGGATTACAGTCAGTACAGTATTTGAAGAGATGGTATAAATAATTTGACGTTTATTAACGGCGATAAACCCGACAAGAATGTAGGACAGAAAGGATTCCATGATAGTCTCTACAATTCTCTCGTAGGAGAGTGGATTGAATTGCAAAATATCACAGAATATGTCTATCGATATCATTATTACAGTAATCCATATTGCAAAGTTCAAGTTTCCTTTGCTGAGAAACCAAATGATGCTAGCAAAACTGGCTAAACTAATCGCGTAAAACAACGACTCGCTCAAACTACTTTGAAGTAAAATACCTATTAGGCATATGAGTAGTACAACTAGACTAAATCGAAACAAGTACTCCGCTTTTTTCCTGATTATAAATGGTCGATTTTTATAACATTTCAGTAAATTATTCTCTATTTTGACCGCAAAATAGCCCATAAGTAATCATTCCTTTTAGTTCTTCTTTCCAATTCAATTTTTTATTCTATCTGTGGCTAGCAATACAATCAATGGAAGGAGGCTTGTTCTAAATAAATGTTGCAAGAAAATATCTACTTGGCATCTGATACGTTACGGTTTAGAAGGTTGTTAGGATAAAAAAAGTCCACCTTAAAACTTGAAGGTGGACAGGGAGAAAAATGTCATGATTTCGATAAAATATAAGGCAAGTTTAATATCTTCATTCGAAATGCATCTGAATAGACTCTGGAGCCAAGACTGGTTCTTTTCTCCCCAACAAATGTAATATGAGTTGTGAGACTAGAATGCCTGGTCCTAAGGCCTGTCCTACACTAATTGAAGGGATCAC
>JAKADF010000369.1 GCA_021820805.1 Bacillota bacterium | reverse complement strand
GATAGTGAGGTGAAATGACACGGAGCAATTGCTTTGAACCATTTAGCGTGCCATTGTGTGCGAAAGCTACACCATTTTTTAGAAACGGATGGGTATTCTCCTTACAAATGGTTACCTCTTCGCCATAGGCCCAGCGCAAATGGCCAATAACTGTTCTGGAGTTTAAAGTCTTCGCTTCTTGCAAAAATTGTTCACTCGTTCTTGCTGCTTCAGGCGCTTTTTTAACTTGTAAATCATCTTCATCATCAAACCACGCTAATCCCCAACCGTCTTGGTGCCGCTCTGAAAGATCTACAAACTGTTGAAAAGAATCTCCTAAGATATCATCGAAACCTATGGGTTGCTTTGCAGCATAAGCTAAAAGTCTACACACAAATCTGTTCTCCCTTCTAAGGCTCTTGTACGAAAATCTCGCCATCCTCAACCTTCACTTTAAAAGTCGCTACATCTTCTTCAGACGGACCCTCCAGAACTTTCCCTGTTACAACAGAGAAGCGGGAGTAGTGAATAGGACATACGACTGTGTCACCCTCGAGATCTCCCCCATCCAATTCTCCTCCCATATGAGGACACTCATTATCTATCGCGTAAATGGTCCCAGAGACGTTCGATAATAGAATTCTTCTACCATTTACACCAAAAGATTTCATAGTATCAACGGAAACTTCATCTACTTTGCATACTCGGCACATCCGCGCCATTGTTTCGAACCCTCCTTTAAGCGTCATCAGTAAGTCGGGCGGATCACGATTCTATCAAGATAAATCTATAAACACGGACTTGACTTCTGTATACTGATCTATGGCATACTTTCCTAGGTCTCGCCCAAAGCCCGACTGCTTATATCCACCGAAACTTACAGCACTTCTTACTTTTCCATATGCGTTAATCCATACTGTGCCACATCTGAGTTTTCTAGAAACCTGGTGAGCAATTTTGATGTCGCGATGCCATATTGCTCCGCCAAGACCATATGGTGTGCTATTTGCAATCTGAACCGCATCATCCACACTGTCAAAAGGAATCACCGTTACCACTGGTCCGAAAATCTCTTCCTTTGCGACACGCATTTCGGGTGATACGTCTCGTATTACCGTCGGTCGTAGGAAATACCCTTTTGCAAGTTCCGCCTTTTCTCCTCCAGCAACGACTGACGCTCCATCGAGTCTTGCCATGTTGATATAGCTTAGTATTTTTTCTAACTGAGGCCGCGAAATAATCGCCCCAATATCAGAAGATTCATCGATACCTGGACCAACCTTTGCTTGGTTCGCCATTTCTCGGAGCTTACCCACAACCCGATCATAGATTTTGCGTTCTACAATAATCCGGCTTCCTGCTGTACAAGCTTGACCGGCATTTTCAAAGCCACCTTCATAAGCGGCATGAATTGCGGCATCAACATCCGAGTCTGCAAAAATAATATTTGCGTTTTTACCACCGAGCTCAAGGTGTACTCTTTTCATCGTTTGTGCAGCATCCGCCATAATTCTTTTGCCAACAGCAGTAGATCCGGTAAATGCTATCTTATCTACATCCGGATGGTTCACAAGCAACTGCCCTGTTGTTCCATCCCCCGTGACAATATTCACAACTCCTGCAGGTATCCCAGCTTCGGTACAAAGCTGACCAAAGAACAATGCCGAAAAAGGAGTCAAATCTGCGGGCTTCAACACAAGGGTGTTTCCACACGCTAGGGCAGGGGCAATTTTCCAAATAGCCATTAGCAGTGGGAAATTCCATGGTACTATAAGGCCACAAACCCCTACAGGTTCTTTAATCGCATAAGCGTTAAACCTAGATTCAGTTGGTATTGTTTCCCCGTAAATTTTCGTTGTCCAACCCGCATAATAACGGAGTACATCTACGCATCCTGCTATGCCTTCACGTGCTTCACGAATTGGCTTCCCGTTCTCCAAAGTTTCAAGTGTGGCTAGAAACTCTAGGTTTTCTTCTAGAAGATTAGCAAGTTTAAATAGAATTGAACTCTTTTCACCTGGTGATAAGTTCGACCAAACTCCTGTTTCAAATGCTCGTTTTGCCGCTTGCACCGCTTCGTTAACATCTCGTTCATTTCCATTTGGCACATAGCCTAATGTGGTTTCATCCCCAGGGTTCTCGACACGAATCACATTTCTTTCATGACTTTCCACCCACTCTGCACCAATGAACAATCGATGCGAACGAGACGCGAATTTAATTACTTCATCAAATGCCCCCATAGTATTCCCCCCTATCATTCAAGCTATGGTAGCAAGCTATAATGGTGGATAATTCGTAATATGTTTAACGGTCAGATCTGCAGCTAAAATTCCATCTCCTTTGATAATCGCATCCAGGATTCCCTGATGTTCACTCGCCCACTTTTCCATTTCATCCTTGGCAATCGCTTGACGGCCGAATATTGGAGCTGCAAGTTCAAGACCCCAAAGTATCTCAGAAAACTGAATTAGATAAGGATTCTTCGACGCTGCCACAAGGGACAAGTGGAACTCCCGATTTATCAATAGACTTTCTTGAATATCATCCTTTACTTCCGATTGCCGCGCTATAATCTTTTGCATCTTTTCTAGCATTTTGAGATCAGAACCACGGGCTGCAACCCGTGCTGCACCTGACTCAACAATTATTCTAGATTCCCACGCCTGCCGCATATTCCCGAAATCTAACTCTGCAACTCTTGCTCCCCGGTTTGATTCAATGTTTACAAGGCCAATCGATGCCAGTCTCATTAACGCTTCACGAAGCGGCGTCCTTGAAACACCAAGTTGGGCTGCAAGTTCCTTTTGGCGAAGCAGACTGCCACGCTGAAACTTCCCGGACAATATTGCTTTTAGTAATTCGGAATAAACCGTCTCTGTTGCGCTGCGAACTACAACAGGAGCCACCATCGCTTCCGTGTTTTGGAACGCATTATTTTCCTGCGGGCGTAAAGAATCAGACAATTTGAACACTCCCTTTTGTTACTCGGACGCAGCGAGGCCTTGACTTATCTCCGCTATCTCTGTGTCTGTCGAGTGGGCATACAAAGCTGCCCCCTGTACCCTATCACGTGCAAAGATATTTATACCTATTGTCCAAAATATTACCACAACAACAACTGCAAAAAACAAGTAAACTGCAATACTATTTGGATAAGCTGGAAATGGCACAATTGAACCACGGAAAGCAAGAATTGGCGTTGCCACACCGAACAATACAAGCACATACCGCCAAAGCTGCGCCACTTCAAAATGATATTCCTTCCATACCAAACGTAACGAAACCAAGGCAAGAAGTAGGTAAACTAATTCAATGAGATAACTACCGATTGCGGTTGTTATAAAGAAGGATTGCAGGACATTAGGCAGTTGCGTCGCTTTACCCCAGTTTTCGGCCGCCGCCCAAATAAGAAGCACTACGGAAAATCCTACTGCAATCAAATTTCCCATGAGGGGCGTTCCGTGCTTAGAAGTCTTTGCAATAAAACGTGGCAGTAATCCATCTCTAGCAAGTGCAAAGAATCCTCGAGAACAAGTGACCATAATCGCAATCGAGACAGACATCATATCAAGAATAATGACTAGGTCAATAATTACACCGAGCCAATGTCCGACATATTTGTCCGCCAAAGTTGTCATAGGGCTTCCAGCATTCGCCCAATCACCTTTTGCTATAGCAACATGCCCAAACCCAATTGCCGCTGCATAGGTGACAAGCACATAAAATACAGAAGATATGACAACGGTCGTGATGACAGCGATTGGAATAGATTTACGAGGCATTTTGGATTCTTCAGCAATCGAAGCTGCCGCCTCAAAGCCAATAAAGAGTGTTACTGCAAATAAGACACCATTGAATACGCCATTCCATGATGAACCCTTCGTTGTAAAAACACTTAATGTATTCCCATCCACACCGCCATGCGCAATGATGACAATAGATAAAAGAAGGAATGGAATGGCTGAAATACCCGCCAGTAAAAGAATTCCGCGGATGGCAAGACGAACGCCATAATGATTCAGTAAAAATACAATCAGAAGTATTAAAGCTCCAAATATCCAAAATGGAACATTTGCACCAAGGTAGGTCTGTACGAAAGACTGAGAAAAGAAACCAAGTGCAATGTAAATACCACTGCCGCCCAAAAATAAAGCTCCAATAAAATACAACCCTGCGGAAAAAAGCCCGAATAAAGGGCTGCCGCCAAGAGCTAAATACTCATAAACGCCACCTGCCCCGGCATACCGCTTCGCAAAAACCCCTATTATAAATGCAAGACCAACTGCACCA
>JAKADF010000368.1 GCA_021820805.1 Bacillota bacterium | reverse complement strand
AATAGTCCATCCTCTTGCATTCGCAAAAGGGCCACCCTTGCTGACATTACTTTAGGTAACCCATCCAGTTTGACCCAGTCAAGAGCAATGCACATCTCTCGTGCAATGGCTGCCCTGGTCGAGAATTGTTGGGGAGAGGCGATAATCCGCCGAATCATGGCAAGCTTGGATTCGGTGAACGTCCTCCCACAGTATCGATGGTCTAAGGTCGTTGGGGTCTGTTGAGTGCTCATGAAACGATTCTACAAAAAACTAGAGGATGTGTTCAGCACTTTTTCAAACCTACTTATGGGTAATGCTAAGGCCTTTAGTATGGGAAGTGGTCACTCGTTGTTGTATTGATACTACTTTCTTTAACGACTTTAACAGTAACATTTATCTTTTTTCCACTGCGGAACAAACCTAATTTAACTTGTAAACCGGGTTTTGTATCAAATAACTCTGTTCGAAGATCTGCGGTATTCCGAACAGGATACCCATCCATAGAAACAATTACATCACCATGTTTTAACCCTGCCTTTTTCGCGTTTGACGAGATAACTGATTCAATGTAAACACCATAACCAATTGGTACATCCTGCGAAAATTGCTGTGGAACGGAAGATAATGAGTGTCCGGTAATCCCCAGAGCAGGGTGTACCGCGTGGCCAGTTTTCATAATTTCAGAAGCAATTACAAGAACTTGATCTGATGGAATAGCAAACCCCATTCCATTAACATCTGGCTCAGCAATTTTGCTACTATTTATACCAATCACTTGACCCTCAATATTCAGTAATGGTCCACCGCTATTCCCTGGATTGATCGCAGCATCTGTTTGAAGTGCGGCCTGATAGGTTAATACTTGTTGGGACTTAGGTTCCTCAATAGGCACTATCCGCTCCTTACCACTTACAATCCCTGAGGTTACTGATTCCGTAAAATCAAGCCCCATAGGTGTACCAATGGCAATGGCTGGTTCACCTGCTTGAATATCATTAGAGTTAGCAAAAAATGAAGGTTGAACGCCCTTGAAATTCGAAATTGAAGTCTTAATTACTGCTAAATCAGTGAAGGGGTCTGTACCTACAACTTGCGCATTGACATGATGGCCTGATTGAAGTACCATCTCTACCTTCGTTCCCCCTTCTACTACATGATTATTTGTTACGATGTACGCATACTGAGCATCTTTTGCAAAATAAACTCCTGATCCAATATCAGACTCCTGTTTCTGAGGCTTCTGATTAAAAAAATTGCTATTTGCTGTGTAGTTGACTACTGCTACAACATCGGGCTCTACTTCTTTTACGATTTGAGGAATTGCTTCGTTCACATTCAAATTTAAATTGGAATTGACGTTAGAGGAAGTTGTCGATTTATTCGCTTGTACCACTTGTATATTCATTAGAGCAGTAAAACCCAATGTTACTCCCGAACCAAATAATGATGACAACAAAACTACACCGACCCATTTCACCGATTCAGCAATTTTAACCATTTTCACCGAATTCGGATTCAAACCAAGAGACCTCATAATGTGCCCTCCGTCATTCGGTTTATGCGATTCGTTATGTTTTTTGATTAATCTTATTTAACTTCCTCATATGCAAAATTATGAAACCTATTATAAAAACCAAACATTGAAATTCTATTGAAAACATATTCTGGTCTTCTGGTTAAACTCTGGATAAATAGAAATCAAAGTGTGACACCTTCTCGAGAAAGATATAACGAGTTTTATGAGATCTTTGCAACAGTACTGGGTGTGTGCAATTATATCGATTTTGTGGTATTTAAATATAAATATATTACTAGTTATCTGGTAAAAAATGGATCACTACAAATAGTTTCTCTGGAACCTATAGTTCGAGCTACTATAATATATTCAAGGATTTCCGTTAGATTTTGTAAATTTCGCCGTAAAACTCCTTGCTTTAGTATGAGGTGTGGCCACGTGCGAGGCATTTATTTGAATCTCAACTCTATGCATTCTGCTATATTTTGTTAGTCCTAAATCCTTTATATACCACTAAGCCGTAAGTACAAAAACATATTGCTTGAATAATATCTTTAACTCTATAAGTAGTATTATGCAAAGCTAGTTTCACATATTTAATTCTGGGATATTATGTATTTACTGCAACTGTATTCATATAACTGAATGCTAGACAGGCGTTTCTGCTACTGTCAGAATAAGTGGATGGAGGCGCTGCATTTGAATCTATTTAGACATAGCAAAGACTATATAGATAATCAATTTCGATCACGGAAAAATAGTTTGTACTTCACCCTTATTGTTGGAGTGGCAATTCCTATCTTTCTTTTTATACTGTATATGTTACTTGGGGTTCACAATGTTGGACCGCGAACTTTATCGGTTAACGGTGAGGATGTTGAATCCATCAACGGTTTTTCAATTCGTTTTACTACTTGGTTGTCACGCTCGCAGGTGCAAACTTTTCTAAAACATATTCAAACGAGAGACGTTGTTTTACCCACTCAAACAATAGAGTACCATGGTGGTGAGTTCATTCGTGCTAACGATCTTACATTACTATTGCGCAAACTAGGCAATAAAGCTACTTTTACTAATGGTCGACTAAACATTGATCTGAAACCGGGACTGCATTATTCTTATCAGACTACAAAAAGTACGGTAGTTCAAATGTCTGTACTAGTAAACGGCCGATTGAAAGGTTATGTGCTCGCTGAAAAGCGGGATAATGTACCTTATGTATCCTCCACGGACATTGCTTCCGTATTGACTCACTCTGGTCTAAAAAGTACCTGGAATGAAAATACTTTTTCATTGGCACTAACAAGGAATCCACCACAAGTGGTCCATCCACTTGGTAATGATCAGATCATACAATTTGGTAATGGTAAGACAATCTATGCGCCTGGTCTTCGTCCAGCTATTGCAACGAATTCTAGTTTCGGCCAATCCACATATTTATCCGTATACAGCATTGCAGTAGCACTAAAAAAATTAGGATGGAATTCTTCTTTTGACACATGGACTTGGAAACTTACAGTAAATCCGCCTGATGCTAAGGCATCTAGTTTTCATGTGGGCACTTCGCCAAAAGCCAATGTTGCATCAGCTAAGACCATGGTTCTCGGGTTTGCACCAGTCTATTTTGGAGGTATGGGACCGTTTAAAGATGTACTTCAGCATAAAAGTATATTTAATGCGGTAGCTGCGGATAGTTGGACAATTAATGATTTAGGTGATCTTGAAGATTCTAGTCCTACGGGAATGGCCCATCAGTCTACCAACGTAAGTATCGCCTCTTATGCTACTGTGACAAATCTTAAAAGTAACGGCTTTAATACCAAAGAAATAAACGTTATCCTAAACGATTCATCTCGTAGTGGACGCCTACAGAATAAAATAGTCCAAGCAGTGGTTTCGAAAGAATACAACGGCGCTGTACTGGACTTTGAATTGGTACCTCCATCTGATCGTAATACTTATACTGAATTTATCCGTAGTCTTGCGGTAAAGCTACACACCGTTGGAAAGCGACTCTTGGTTGTTATTCCACCTAATACAGGATTTTCTGCGGATCCATGGAACAGTGGTTATGATATCGCACAGATTGGTTCAGCAGCAGATGCAGTTATCGTCATGGCCTATGACTACTCTTATGCAGGGAGCAAGCCAGGTCCAATCGCCCCATTGCCTTGGGTTAAGCAGGTACTTGCATACACAGTTTCACAGATGCCTGTTAATCACGTTATTTTAGGAATCGATGCATACGGTTATGACTGGGTAGGAAAAAATACAAAAGCTCTTAGTCTATCCAATATTGACTCTTTTTTAGCAAGCCAACATATTCATCTAAAGTGGAATAACAAAGCAAAAGCACCGTGGTTTAGCTGGACAGATTCCCATGGTGCAGTGCATATTGTTTACTTTGAAAATAAGGAGAGTACTTCTGAGAAGTTAACACTCGCACAAACCTATGGAATTGCTGGAGTGGCTTTATGGCGAGCTGGATTAGAGGATAACGCGATACTATCTGCGCTTTCAGAGTATGTTAAGGACCATTGATATGCTTCACATAACTAAACCATTGGAATTTAAGTTTGAGAATTATAAAAATTGGACAATGCAACATTATCGGATGACGAAAGATCGAAAGAGTTATTTACTGGTCGTAAGGGTATGTTTTAATTGTCGTTGGTGTCATGCGTAAGGAAGTTATTGCAACAGGAGTAGGGCGTAAATCGAATTCATTAAAGAAGCAAAAAGAATTATGGTAACATTTGAGGTGAGAAGATATGGACCTTCTAAAAAGGCTGCC
>JAKADF010000007.1 GCA_021820805.1 Bacillota bacterium | reverse complement strand
ATATGAAATATAATTCGTCAAATTCTTCAGCTGCATATGCACTGACAATTTGTCCAGCCAAGTGATTAACTGCGTTATATGTTGGAGAATCCGGTACACCCGTGATTTCGCCACCAATTGGATAACCATGACGCTTAAAGAAATCGCGTCCACGGCGTCCGACTGCGAAAACAGTGTACGTGGACTTGTCTTTTGTCCGGAACTCCTGGAGAGCCGTACGGATGATTTGAGCATTGTATGAACCTGCAAGCCCTCTATCCGCAGTAATAACCAAATAACCTGTTTTACGAACAGGCCGGCTCGACAGGAGCGGATGCTTCACATAACGCGCAGAGGCAGATACGCCCGTAAGCATCTCCTGCATCTTTGCCAAATATGGCTTGGAATGTTGAACAGCCTCCTGAACACGACGCAATTTAGCTGCTGCAACCATTTCCATAGCCTTTGTAATTTGCGCAGTGTTGCTGACGCTCTTAATGCGGCGTTTAATATCTCTTGCGTTTTGTGGCAATCCGTTCACCTCCTCGCTTTGCGGACCTAAACGATGCGTTCAAAACAACATTACGCGACAAACGTCGTCTTAAACTTCGCAATGGCTTCATTCAAAAGTTTGACCGTATCATCACCAAGTTGCTTTGTTTCAATAATCTGCTCAAAAATTTGCGGATAGGTTGATGAAACAAATGCAAGCCATTCCTGCTCGAACTTCTTGACCGCACTAACCGAGATGTCATCTAGATATCCGTTAACGGCAGACCAAATGGATACAACTTGACGTTCGAATTCGAGTGGTTGGTATTGACCTTGCTTCAAGATTTCAACCGTACGTTCACCACGGGTTAAGCGGGCTTGGGTTGCCTTGTCCAAATCAGATCCAAACTGTGCAAATGCCTGCAACTCTCTGTATTGCGCGAGGTCAAGACGTAGCGTACCGGCAACTTTCTTCATCGCCTTTGTCTGTGCTGAACCACCGACACGTGATACGGAAATACCAACGTTAACGGCTGGACGCGTGCCAGAGTAGAACAGGTCGGATTCAAGGAAGATTTGTCCGTCTGTAATGGAAATAACGTTCGTCGGAATGTATGCAGAAACGTCACCTGCTTGTGTTTCGATGAACGGGAGTGCAGTCAGCGATCCGCCACCGAGCGAATCATTTAACTTCGCTGCGCGTTCCAGAAGACGTGAATGCAAGTAGAAAACGTCACCAGGATATGCTTCACGTCCTGGTGGACGACGGAGCAACAGGGACATTTCGCGGTAAGCAGCAGCTTGCTTTGTCAAGTCATCATAAACAATCAAAGCATGTTGTCCGTTGTACAGATATTCTTCACCCATTGCGCAACCAGCATATGGAGCCAAATAGAGAAGCGGTGCCGGGTCAGAAGCGTTAGCTGCAACAACAATTGTATAATCCATCGCACCATGACGGCGCAGGGTCTCTACGACTTGTGCTACCGTAGATTGCTTTTGGCCAATAGCGACGTAAATACATTTCACGCCTTTGCCCTTTTGGTTTATGATGGTGTCAAGCGCGATTGCAGTTTTACCTGTCTGACGGTCACCAATGATAAGTTCGCGTTGTCCACGGCCAATCGGAATCATGGAGTCAATTGCCTTGATACCGGTTTGGAGCGGTTCATGAACTGATTTACGAGCGATAACGCCAGGCGCATTTGATTCAATCGGGCGGAACTTGGTTGTTTCAATTGGTCCACGGTTGTCAATCGGTTGACCGAGTGGATTAACAACACGACCTAAGAGCGCATCACCGACTGGCACTTGCGCAATACGGCCTGTACGTTTTACTACGTCGCCTTCTTGAATACCGGTAACGGATCCAAGGACGATAATACCAACATTGTCTTCTTCTAAGTTGAACGCCATTCCGAACACGCCGTTCGGGAATTCAACGAGTTCACCAGCCATGACATTATCGAGTCCGTGCAAGCGAGCAATACCGTCACCAACTTGCAATACGACACCCGTATCATAAACTTCCACTTGCGCCTCAAATTGTTCAATTTGCTTTTTAATCAGGGCGCTGATTTCATCAGGTCGAATACTCAATGGGTTCCCTCCTTAATCGCCTTACCCGCGAGCAGCTTTTCGCTAAACTGTGCAAGGGCGCCGCGAATGGTGGCATCAAGCACACGGTTGCCAACCCGAACACGGTAACCAGCAATCAGTTCAGGGTTTTCCCGCACAAGCGCGCCGACTTGTTTGTCGAATACAAGCGAGAGTTTATTTTCGATTTGTTTCGTTTCCGTCTCGGACAAAGGACCTGCTGACTCAATTTCCACTGTCAAAGTTCCCTTTGCCGACTCGGTGAGTTCGTGGAACCGCCTTGCAATGCTCACAATATAAGCACTGCGTCCACGTTCAAACAACACATGAAGAAAACGACCAACAACCGGATCTGTCTGGTCGCCAAAAATATTTTTTATAATCGACACTTTTGCTTCTGTATCAATCAAAGGATGCTCAAGTAAGTTCTTTAGTTCTGCATGCTCTGAAATAACGCTCGCGAGCAGCTTTAAGCTCTCATCAATCTTATCGACGGCGCCATGTTCAAGGGCATAGTCGTAAAATCCGAGCGTATAACGATTGGTTACCGCACCACTCAGCATACAAGTTCACCCAACCGTTTCTCTGCTTCTGCAAGCATGTCCTTGTGCACTTCCTCAGACACGTGGTTATGCAAAAGCTTTGTAGTTAAATCAACGGTTAGTGCTGCAACTTGTTCCAAAACGCCGTTCAATGCTTCAGCCCGTTCACGCTCAATAAGCGTACGACCTTCTTCGAGCAACCGGCCCGCTTCTGCTTGTGCATCACGTATGATTCCTCGCGCTTGTTCATCTGCGCGAGCACGTGCTGCGTCCAGAAGATTCAACGCATCATTACGTGCTTCATCGAGCAACTTACGTTGTTCAGCCAAAACCTTCTCTGATTCTGCTCTGGCACGCTCAGAATCATTGATTTGGCCTTCGATGTATTCACTGCGTTTCCGAAGAATATTGGCAAACGGTTTAAACCCGAAGTGCGCAATAATCCAGAAAACAATGAGGAACGAAACAATCGATGCAAAAAACGTTCCTACCTCGAACACCTGCGCCACTCCTTCCTGTTACGATGTTTGCGTCAAGCGTTTAAAACAATTCGAACATAATATGGTTCGCAAAATCAGTCCGGCAGGATTAGATCTTACCAACTGTAAAGAGAAGAATCATACCGAAAGCAAGTGCGATAACCGGGAACGCTTCAACGAACGCAACACCAATCAAGGCGCTGGCAAAGATGGAACCGCGTGCTTCAGGTTGACGAGCAATACCTTCAACATATTTACCCATGACGATACCGTCACCAACACCAGAACCAACAGCTGCAAGACCCAATAAGAGCGCTACCGCAATGTCATAAATCGCTTGTAACATGATTGATTGTCCTCCTCAAATAAACTTGTAAAGTTTAATGTGCGTGTTCATCAAAAGATTTGTTGCCAATGTAGAGGCAGAGTAATATTGCGAACACGTATGCTTGAATCGTACTTACAAACCCGCTGTATAGAAGCCATATGACGACAAGCGGCAGTGATGCGGGGATGAACCCCAAGAAAAGTGGAACATTCAGCATAACGCTAAGCAGTGCTTCACCTGCAAAAATGTTGCCGTAAAGACGCATGCCGTGCGTTAGCGGGTTCGTTATTTCTTCGATTAATCCAAGTGGATTTGGCGCAAAGAAATGCTTGAACCAGATTTTTGGATGACGCAGACCTCTTGCATGGCTAATAATCCATACCATTACAGCAAGTCCTAAGGTCATGCTCATATTTGCCGTTGGAGAATCAAACAACGGTACCTCGCCGTGTCCTGCTTGGAGTGCTTCATTTGTCAAACCAAGCAATGGAATCGGGTGGTCGAAATGAAGACTGATGGTTGCAATCAGGCCTAACCAGTTGGCCACTAACAAGAATAGAAGCATCGTGAATGCAAGCGGCAAAATAAACTGTACTGCACGTTCATTTGGCATCGTATCACGCGCCATAGTCGTTGCAAATTCAGCCGACCACTCTATAAGATTTTGCAGACCACGAGGCTTGCGCATATCCATGCGCGCCACGCCCAAACGAAGCACGACAATTACAATCAACCCGGTTAGAAAAATCATGGCAATCGTAGTCAGGTTGATTTTAAACGCCGAATTCGCAAACAGATACGGAAAAGCTGGCACTTTCTCACCTACTTTGCTTTGGGAGTTGGTCCTTGATTCTTGGCATAACCATAGAGGCCAACAAAGATAAAGACAAAACCAAGTAAATAACCGATGAGGGCAGTAAATGGATTGAAATGCGGCACCTTAAGCGAAATAACCATGACCATTGCTAACACAATAAGACGGGTAAACATACCGAGCATGCCAGAAGCAAACAGGGCTGGTCCCCCCATGGTGTCATCATGGTGCCCTTGGCGAATCATGCTGAAAACAACATAAGCTCCACCAAGCTCTCCGAGCAAAAGACCATTCATCGCTCTTTGCCACATGCCATGTATAAGCCAAGTCACGATACAGGCAAGGATTGTCAGGCCGATGAAATAGAGGCCCCATAATTTAATTGCACGAAGCCGAGCATTCAATCGGTCGTCAGAACTCATGGTTTGTCTCCTAAAATTTGTTTGGCGAGGAAAACGAGCCCTGATGCTCCCACGACAACGCCAAAAATAACGCCTGCAATCGTGATCCAGTTGTGATGCGTGTGAACCGCTAAACGATACCCCAAGAAGCTAAATACGACGATACAAGAGGCAAGTTGAAAGACTGCTCCTGAGTATAGGGCAAACGCTTTCCACATACTAAGTTCCGCTTTCTTGCGATTCTTCTTTTTGATGGTTCACACCACCTTGACGCAGCCGACATTACTTTACAAATATCGACACTGGATACTTGCACATCGTGGTGCAGCCACAGGTAAGTTTCGTAGAATGAAACGCCCGTATCCTAGCGTGAAATGCCAGAACCCTCGCTTATAGTACACTAGGAAAAAATCAACTGTCAACGAATAAAACGGCGAAAAACATAGCATTATAGCGCTTTTCGATGCTTGTTCATAAATCCGCCGAGAATTTGGGGATTTTCTCTTTCATACGAAATAATTTAGTAACTTAGGCTTTTATCCCCTATAAAATTCGGATGCAGAAATAACTATCTTTGTAGATTTTCTACAACCACCGCAACTCCTTGACCACCACCAATGCAGAGCGTCGCTAAGCCGTATTTTCCGCCACGTTTCTTTAATTCATGCAAAAGCGTTACCAAAATCCGAGCGCCGCTTGCTCCAATAGGGTGACCAAGTGCGATTGCACCGCCATTTACGTTCAATTTTTCCTTGTCGAAAGAGAGCTCACGCCCAACAGCTAAGGACTGGGAAGCAAATGCTTCATTGGCTTCAATAAGATCGATATCAGACATAGAAAGCCCTGCTCGATCTAATGCTCTCTTAGTTGCGTCGATTGGGCCAAGACCCATCACAGCTGGATCAACCCCCGCACTTCCATAACCTAAAATCCGTGCCATAGGTTTAAGTTCCATGCTTTCTGCCTTCTCGCCGCTTACCACGACAAGCGCTGCTGCGCCGTCATTAATCCCAGATGCGTTGCCAGCAGTTACCGTTCCATCTTTTTTGAACGCCGGGCGGAGTTTTGCAAGTGTCTCTTCCGTTGTGCCTGCACGCGGGAATTCGTCTGTGTCAAACACTTTTGGATCGCCTTTTCTTTGCGGAATATGAATAGGCGCAATTTCATCGATAAACCGTCCGCTCTTAATTGCGGCCTCTGCTTTTTGCTGACTCCAGGCAGAGAATGCATCCTGTTCTTCCCGCGTCAAATCATAACGCTCTGCAACATTTTCAGCAGTTATTCCCATATGAACATCAACGAATGCACACCACAGGCCATCAACAATCATGCTGTCAACAACCTTCGAATCTCCCATACGGTAGCCGTTCCTAGCACCAGGCAATAGATATGGTGCATTTGACATGCTCTCCATCCCGCCTGCAACAAGCACTTGTGAATCTCCTGCACGAATTGCTTGGGCAGCAAGCATGACGGATTGTAAACCGGATCCGCAAACTTTATTGATAGTCATAGCAGGCACATTATACGCAAGCCCCGCCTTAATCGCAGCTTGCCGAGCTGGGTTCTGGCCAAGCCCCGCTTGAAGCACATTCCCCATAATGACCTCTTCGACAGCTTCTGCGCTCACATTTGCTCTGGCAAGCGCTGACCCGATAACATGAGCACCAAGCTGTGTAGCAGACAAAGGCGCGAGTGAACCCTGAAAACTTCCGATTGCCGTTCTGACGGCACTAGCAATTAAAACTTCACGAGCCATTTGAATTCCTCCTTAGAAAAATTAAAAAACAAGCATGAATGCGTTTGCATAGCATTGGTAGACCATTAAGACTGAGAGCAGCTATCTTCCCGGGCGGGCCCTGAGCGGTCATCCCGCCGGCCCGGCAAAATTAGGTCAGTAAAGTGGACGAAATTTATTGGCTTAATACAGGACCCGTGGGCTGCTCCATTTAGGGACTGTTTTGATCCCTATTCGCATGCAGGACCCGCAGGCTGCTCCAACTTTGCAACCATTTCGATCCCTATCCGTATGCAGGACCCGCAGCTCGTTCCAGCTTCGGGACTGTTTTGTTGCATCCCTGCATCGCCGCATCCCTGCATCCCTGCATCGCTGCAACCTTACCAGTAAAGTTACCTTACTTCTTGGTTCCTGCAACTTCAGGTGCCTTTGCTGAGTCGTCCTCTTTATGGTACTCAAACGGAGAAGGTGCTTCACTTTTGCCAAAATGGTACAAAATCGCTTTGACGATTCTGTCAGATGCAAAGCCGTCTCCATATGGGTTTTTGCGGCCAGCCATATCTTGATATGCAGCATCGTCTGTGAGCAAGTGAACAGCCTCTTGGTAAATGTTTTCCTCAACTGTGCCAACCAATTTCAGTGTACCCGCCTGTATGCCTTCCGGCCGTTCTGTTGTGTCTCTGAGAACGAGAACCGGAATGCCGAGTGATGGTGCTTCTTCTTGAATTCCGCCGGAATCCGTCAGAATCAAGGTCGAGCGAGCCATAAAATTGTGGTTGTCGACAATTCCCAGCGGATCGATTAAGTGAATCCGTGGGTGATTCCCAAGCACTTCAAATACAGTTTCCCGAACACGCGGGTTCAAGTGAACAGGATAGATAAGATGAACATCGGGAAAACGTTCAACAATACGCAATACTGCCTTGCAGATGTTCTGCAGACCAACGCCTAGATTTTCACGCCTATGGCTTGTCATATAAATAATGCGTGAGTTCTTTGGCAGATTGTCCAACAGCTCATTATGGTAATCTTCATGAACTGTTGTCCTCATTGCGTCAATTGCTGTGTTTCCTGTGATAAAGACAGCCTCATCAGGACGGCCCTCTCGCTCTAAATTTGCTGCTGAGAGGTTCGTAGGTGCGAAAAATAAATCGCATAAAACATCCGTCAATTGTCGATTCATTTCTTCGGGAAACGGGCTGTATTTATCATACGTGCGAAGCCCCGCTTCCACGTGTCCGATAGCGACCTTCTTGTAAAATGCTGCAAGTGCAGCAGCAAAGGTTGTTGTCGTGTCACCATGAACAAGTACAATGTCTGGATTTCTGTCTTCAATGACTCTTTCGATACCTTCAAGCGCCTTCCGAGTAATCGTGCCAAGAGTCTGCCTTTGTTCCATGATATCCAGATCATCATCTGGCACAATACCAAAGACGTCTAGTACTTGATCGAGCATTTCCCGATGCTGCGCCGTGACACAAACCAAGGACTCTATATCGCTATGTGCGTTTAGTGCCTGTACAAGGGGTGCCATTTTCACAGCTTCAGGCCTGGTTCCAAATACAGTCATCACGCGAATCGGTCTATCAAGAGCCACAGTTATCCTCCTTACAATCTTGTGAGCCAAGCCTTAAGAAGTCAGGCTAAAAGGACATTACTTTGTCCCAAACAACCGGTCACCTGCGTCACCGAGACCTGGGATAATGTAACCATGGTCATTTAAATGGTCATCAATGGCTGCAACGTATATATCTACATCCGGGTGGTCCCTCTGCACTCTAGCGACACCTTCCGGCACACCGACAAGACACATTAACTTTGGCGTTCTTGCTCCACGTTCTTTGACAGCGGAAATTGCTGCAGAGGCCGAACCGCCTGTTGCGAGCATCGGATCAACTACAATAACATCTCTTTCCTCAAGATGGCTTGGCAATTTACAATAGTATTCAACTGGCTTTAGAGATTCTGGATCCCGATACAGTCCAACATGTCCAACCTTCGCTGCTGGTATAAGACTCAAAATCCCATCTAACATACCAAGTCCTGCTCGAAGAACTGGAACAAGCGCAAGTGTACGTCCTGCAATGACCTTGGTTTTCGCTGTTGCAACGGGTGTTTCAACCTCAATCTCAGTCAGCGGTAATTCACGCGTAATTTCATACGCCATGAGCATAGCAACTTCTTGCACCAATGCACGGAATTCCTTTGTTCCCGTTTCCTTGGAGCGAATGAATGACAACTTATGCTGAATTAATGGATGCTCCAGGACGTGAACTTGTCCCACGAGCGCACGCTCCCTTCATATTTCCACAGATTTCGTAAAACGTATTTCTTGAACAACAAATTTCAACACTTCTCATTATAGCAGACTGTCATCTATGTTTATTTATGGCCGACACTGACTAAGCTAAAAAACAATGCCAGAGTAAATACGCCATACGGCCATTGTAGATTGTGGATTGTAGATTGACCGCTCGTCCGTTTAAATATGTTACCCTGCTCATTATGGTATAATGTGGTCTATCAAACTAACGTGAGCAAATGGCATAGCGTACGAATCCTTAAAAGAGGTGCACCGACTTGTCTCGACTGTCTAAATTACTAGTCTTGTCCGCTTCTTATGGTGAGGGACACCAACAAGCCGCCAATGCAGTACGCGACGCTTTAGCCGCTATTAGCCCGAATACAGAAGTACATATTCTTGACTATATGCGGTATGTCCACCCTGTACTTGATTCGGTGGCCAAATACTGCTACCTGAAAAGCGTAAAATTCGCTCCTGCGCTTTACGGATGGTTTTATAAAGGAACTAGTCAAATTCCGCCATCTTCTTTGATTCAACGTCAGCTGAACTCCCTTGGTATCGCGGAACTCGAGTCTACGCTTCAGTCCTACCAGCCTGATGTAGTTCTATCCACTTTTCCTACACCTGCAGGAGTCGTTTCCTACTTAAAGCAGCAGGGCAGGACCAATGTGCCGCTTGCGACTGTTATTACAGACCATGCTATACACAGCCAATGGATTCACCCTTTAACAGACATGTATTTCGTGGGTTCGAACCATGTTCGCAAGGGACTCATTGCGCGCGGGACTATGCCGGATACGATTCAAGTAACGGGGATTCCTATTCGTCCCGTGTTTTTGCAAACATTTGACAAAGCAACTTTACAAGAAAAGTACGGAATCAACCCATCCGTTCCAACCGTTCTTTTAATGGGCGGCGCCTATGGGGTAATGGGTGATATTACGCAAATCTGCGAGGAACTGTTTCAATATCCGCATCCTATTCAGATTTTCGTTGTTACGGGACGGAATGAACGCTTAAAAGCGCAGCTTACTCCAATTCCCCATGGACCCAATAGCCGTGTCTTTATTTTGGGATTTGTGAAGGAAATCTATGAACTCATGGCAATCTCAGATTTAATGCTTACGAAAGCCGGGGGGCTTACGATTTCAGAGGCATTAGCTCTGCAACTGCCAATGCTCTTGTATAGGCCAATTCCTGGACAGGAAGTCCAAAATGCGAAATTCCTAGTGCATTCCGGCGTTGCAGTTCTTGCACGGAACCGCAGAGAAGTTAGTCAACATTTGTACGATTTGCTTATAGATAGGCCGTATAAACGAGACAGAATGAAACAAAAGGCATTATCCGTTCGCAAATTACATGCTGCAGAAGAAATTGCTAGCGGTCTTGTAGAACTCGCAACTATTGAGCAAAGACGGGTACACTACCTATACCCATAACTGGTATTAGGAGTGGTCTTGTGCGACAGACGCGATGGATGCCTTTTTCGCGCTGGCTGGAACCTGAATTATTCCAGCCATTCTTGTTTGGCGTACTGATTTCACTCACGTTTACCGAATTCGTTCGCGGAGCACTGCTTTTTACGCTTCTCCCTACATACGGAAAAACAGTACTCGGCTTTGCTGTTGAATGGACGGCACTCGCCTTGTCTGTACACTATCTTGTCGATAACTTACTTCGCTCTCCAGCGGGATGGGTGATTGATAAAATTGGCCAACGCCCCATGCTGCTTCTTGGTTTTGGTATCTCTGTTTTTTCTGTATTTTGGATGATGCAGTCAAAAAGTATTGTAAGCCTCACCATATCTCTCGCCGTTTACGGTATTGGCACCACACCGATGTGGCCAAGCGCTGTTTCTGGTATTGGGCGTTCAACACCAGAAGTCAAACGAGCCACGTTTATGGGTTACATGTATATCTTTTGGCTCATCGGTACTGGCCTCGGGCCAGTACTTATTAATTTTGCAATCGTTCAAAGTTATCGTTTTGGATTTTGGCTGCTGATTTGCGTTGATGCATTTGCTTTTGTCCTTGCATTTTTTCTTGTGCACAGTCCCGACGGATACAACATGGAAAGTGTTGTGAATCAAATTCAGAAAGCGAAAACAAATTGGCATGACTTGTGGCGGAATGTTCGTGAAGTGGCCTTTTTGTTTCCAGGGATGTTTGCGCAAACATTTGCGGTTGCCTCCTTGATTCCGATTTTGTCTGTGTGGGCAAAGGTTGTACTCCATGCCAGCGGACCAACCTACAGTGCTATTCTAATTTCTGGCGGTGCAATTACCGTTCTTTTACTCTTGCCTGCTGGAAAGCTTGTAGATAAGTTTGGTGTACGAAAATTTTTAGTATCTGGGTTTCTTATTTCCGGAATTGCCCTTATCCTTTATCCGTTTTACCACACCATCCAAACAACTTACCTCGTTGTCGGTGTACTAGGCTTATGTTATGCTTTCATCCTGCCTGCTTGGAATGCAGTGCTCGACCACAGCATAGATAGAGACAAAAAGGCGACCCTATGGGGTGTGTTTATGACTGTAGAAGGTTTAGGATCCGCCGTTGGTCCTTACCTTGGCGGCCTCGTTTGGGATAAATGGAGCCCGAGCGCACCTTTCTGGTTAAGCGGGGCCGTCATTTTAATAATGGGTACACTATACACAAAGCTGCCCATTGAACAGAGAGAACACCAAAAGTCTATTGTTGCCAACAAACGATATGATTGGTAGATTTATGAGTATGAATAAAGCCTAACAAGTTCCCTTACAAACTCGTCTGCAGGTGGCTGGTCATCATGACTTGGTGGATTATCGGAACAATTGTGCTCATTTATGTGGTTTATACACTCACTGCGGAACTCATTTTGCATATTTGGCACATTGGGGTCCTCTACCGCGGTAATTCAGATAAACGAACCATCGCGCTGACCTTCGATGACGGTCCCGATGAACGATATACTCCACAAGTTTTAAAAATCCTTAGAGAAAATCAAGTAAAAGCGACATTTTTCCTGGTTGGTGAACGAGTTGAAGAGTATCCTCACCTTGTTCGACTGATTGCAGAAGAAGGTCATGAAATCGGAAGCCATTCTTACTATCATCGCCATGCCTTCTTAAGAACGCCGTTTGGAATGTTTCGTGACATTACTCGCGCAAAACAGCAGTTAGAGGAGATTTCAGGAAAACCATTACGTTACTACCGTTCTCCATGGGGGGCGATGAACTGGTCGCTTGTCTATATATGCAAAAAATTAAAACTGAAGCTGGTTCTTTGGTCAATCCGAGCGATTGATTGGCTCCCTGGTGAGTACGCAGATGATGTAGTCTACAGGGTTGTTCATAAAGCACATCCTGGTGCTGTAGTTTTATGCCATGATGCCGGAGGGGCAGACGGGGCACCAAAAAATACGATTGCGGCATTGCCTCGCATGATTACTGAATTAAAAAACCTAGGTTTTAGTTTCTCTACAATACGAGATCTCCATTTTGCCAAGGAATCACAATTAAAGGAATCGAAATCTCCATATACAGGTTACCCAATTGCCAGACGAATCTTAATTACAATCTGGCAGGTTGTTGAGGTCATATTCACCAAGATGTATCATGTTTTGACCATCAACGCGATATTCCGTATCAGCCCTGCAAACTGGCATCACGGAATAAGGGAAGATAAGGCATCAGGATGCGTTATTATACGTGACGGCGCTAAGGTTATTGATTTACATTTTCAAAATGAAACCTTAATTACGATTTCGTCAGCGAATGACAACCGTGCACTGGTTAAAATGCTTCGCATGGTGAAAACTGGACTCTGTGATTTGGCACGTGTACTGCAATTTCACCCAGACTACAAGGACGCAGAAGTTATTATGGCCATGACGCTGATGAACAGAGGCATCGAAATGTTGGGATTTCATGTGGAAGAACTTGAAGAATCAAAAGAAAAGAAACGTCTGCAATCTTACATGCGTTTTCTTATGGGCATGTATCATCCAGAAGGATTTAAACGTTTAAAAGAAGGTAGTCAAACCTTATCCTTGAAGCTTGTGTGGATGACAAAGGAAGAACTCTTAGAACGGTACGGGCAACAGGCACAGATTGTATCACAGCTTAAAGACTAAAAAGAAGTTCGAACCGCGGCGAGGTAGGTAAGGGGGTCCACCTATAAAAACAGCCGCTTACGGTTATTGAATCCTGCAAAGAGCAGCTTCGCAGCTGCTCTTTGCTTGCAGAAATTCAAAAAACTGAAGTGGTTGTATAATGAGTAGCAAGTGGCTAACTTTATTTTTAGTTATTCATTTGTGTACTTCAAAGAAGGATACATTGGAAAACGTTCAGTGAGTGTCTGGACTTTTGCCCGTGCAGTTTCCTTTACGTTTTCTGTAAACTCGCCGCTTAGTGTAAGGTGGAAAATATCCGCAACTTCTTGCATAGAAGCTGTATCGAAACCACGTGTCGTAATTGCAGGCGTACCTACTCGAATACCGCTTGTAACCATTGGTTTTGCAGGATCAAACGGAATTGCATTTTTGTTTACTGTAATACCAATTTCATCCAGACGATGCTCTGCTTCTTTACCCGTTAGGTTCCAGTTCCTCACATCAATTAAAATCAAGTGGTTGTCTGTACCGCCTGAAACAAGCGTGAACTCTTTTTCAAGAAGCGCATTTGCAAGAGCCTTTGCATTCTCCACAATCTGCCCTGAATAGGTTTTGAATGACGGCTGTAATGCTTCGCCAAACGCGACAGCCTTGCCTGCGATAACATGCATCAAAGGCCCGCCTTGTACACCAGGGAAGATAGACTTGTCTATCGCTTTTGCGAATTCGCCTGTTGTCAAAATAAGCCCGCCGCGTGGTCCGCGCAGTGTCTTATGGGTTGTTGATGTTGTAAAATGTGCGTACGGAATTGGAGATGGGTGATGCCCTGTAGCAACGAGTCCTGCAATATGAGCCATGTCGACCATCAGGTATGCCCCGACCTCATCTGCAATTTCCCGCATCTTCTTAAAATCAATGATACGCGGATATGCACTTGCTCCAGCGACAATCATCTTGGGCTGTTCTGCAATTGCAGTTTTGCGAAGTGCATCATAATCAATTAAATGCGTATCAGGGTCTACTCCGTAAGAAGAGAACTCGTACAACTTACCAGAGAAGTTGACGCCGCTGCCGTGAGTTAAATGGCCGCCATGCGCTAAATTCATTCCAAGCACCTTATCGCCAGGCTGTAAAACAGAGAAGTAGACCGACATATTTGCCTGCGCGCCCGAATGAGGCTGAACATTTGCGTGCTCTGCACCAAACAACTCTTTTACTCGGTCTCTTGCGATATTTTCAACGATGTCAACATACTCACACCCACCGTAATACCGCTTGCCCGGATAGCCTTCTGCGTACTTGTTTGTAAGAACGCTCCCCATTGCTTCCATTACCGCTTCACTTACAAAATTCTCAGATGCGATTAATTCAATCTTATTTCTTTGGCGATTTAATTCTTGCTCCATCGCAAAAGCTATCTCGTGGTCTAATTTGGCGAGTGTCATGATTTTGTACCTCTCCTCCAGACAGGGCTCTCTTTTATGTCATATACTGCACGCGATCCGCCGATAAGCGGCGGTCTCGTCTTTGCCATCGTAACATGTGCAAGGCCTACTTGTGTACATTTCGGACGCACAGGCACGGCGACACGTCTAAGATGCATACCGATAAACGTGTCTCCGATATCGATTCCAGCTTCAGCATCAACCCGCTCAACTAAGCACGGGTTCTTAAAAGTGCCATATGCCTCTGCTGCTGCAGCACCGCCCGCACCCGGAATTGGAACAGCACTGACGATAGTGTAACCGCGTTTTTGCGCCAACTCACGTTCAACCACTAAGGCGCGGTTTAAGTGTTCGCAACATTGGAAGGCTGCATCAAAGCCATATTGCTTAGCAAACGAAAGCACCGTTTGTACAATTTGGCGTCCTACCTGGAGCGATGTCGACGTTCCAATACGTTTTCCGATAATTTCACTCGTGGAAGCACCAACAACAAGTAAATCATATTGCCCAAGATTTGCGACTTGCTGCAAATCTTCCAAACAAGAGTGAAGCTCATCTTCAATCTGGGGATTCACCGCAACTTGTCCCGCAGCTTGTTCTCCATTTTCTCCCACGTCACACGTATTCACGCTGCTCTCATTTTTCGTGTTATTTGCTGGATTCACTTCTAGCGGCGACAAACTGCCTCACTCCCAAATCCGCCATATTCAGCTTTTAATTGCCTTTTTCAATAGCCATCATTTTTTCAACTCGGCGTAAATGGCGGCCTCCTTCAAATTCTGTAGTCAGCCAAATCCGAATGATATCGGCGGCAACCCCTGGACCAACAACACGCTCGCCAAGCGTCAAAATGTTTGCGTCATTATGGAGCCGGGACATCCGTGCTGAGAACGTGTCGTTGCAAGTCACAGCCCGAATACCAGCGACTTTATTTGCCGTGATACACATTCCGAGCCCCGTGCCGCAAATCAAAATACCACTGTCTGCTTCGCCTTTAGCAACTGCCTCTGCAACCAGGCGTCCATAGTCAGGGTAATCGACTGAAGTTTCATCGAATGTGCCTACATCCTGAACAGTCACGTGCAACTCGTCAAGTAAAGGAAATATTTGCTTTTTTAAACGAAAACCAGCATGATCTGACCCTACTGCAACCTTCATTTAAATACGTCCACCTGCCCTAGTTGTTCATAAGTTTCGCAATCAGACTGTCAATATGTTTTTCCAACATGGCTGCACAGGACTCATAAGACTCGTCTGAAGAGCCGAACGGATCGACAACATCATGCGCACCTTCAATCCCATCTTCTGCAAAAGCGCCAATTGTAAACACTTTATCTGCTGAAAATTGGAACTTGGAAACGAGTCCTTGCCTTTGTGCTTCTGTCATCGTAAAAATATAATCTGCTTGACGAACAAGTGACTCAGTTAATGGAGTCGACTCGTGCCCATCTGCTTCTATTTTTCGGCGCAGAAGCGCCCTTTGCGACCCAGATGACATTCTATACCCCGGAATCGCAAAAAGTCCTGCAGAATGGATCTCCCAATCAAGCCCCAATGCGGCTGTTTTTGTCTTCGTTAAAAATTCAGCTATTGGGCTGCGACACGTATTCCCAGTGCACACGAATAAAAGATGCACAAAGTATCTCCTTTCCTGGCACCTGTCACATTATTTTCATAAGCAACCGTTATACTACCCACTTAGTATATCTCTGCATAAATTGACCATGCAACGCATGTTTCTCTTTTATTCGAGCAAAAAAAGGCTTAATCGAGCAAGAAATGCAGTCCAATACCGATTAAGATGATTGCACCAAGCAACTCTCCAAAAGCACCGACAAATCGTGAGGCTCGTTTCCCTAAAAATAATCCTGCTCCGCAAAGCAAGGCCCCCAAAACGCCAAATACGATTGCTGCCACGATTCGGTACGTATCGCTGCGCAGGCCAAGCGTAAATCCGACTGACAATGCATCAAGGGAGACTCCTGCCGAAATGAGCAATATGAGGTATAAGGTTGTAAGGGGTTTTACCTCTTCCGGTTTTGAAAACAAAGTTGAATAAGCCATATGTATACCAAGTCCGACAAGGAGAAGTGCGCCAAACATCTCTGCAACATGACCAAGAAGCCCGCCAATTAAGAGTCCTAAATAAACACCTATAAGCGTCATCCCAATATGAAAAAAACCAACGGAAGAGCAAAGCTGTATTGCCCTTCTTCTGTTTATCCCCGTCAGCCCCATGCCAATTGCAAGTGAAAAAGCATCCATTCCGAGTGCAACCCCAATCATTAGGATACCGAACAGATCTTCGATATGATTTTCCACGTAGATCCCCCTTGTACTCCGTCCCTATGAACGTATGCGCTTGTCCTTTGAGACATGATATGTTGGGGCAACGGGATAAGTTTTAAGGGTTCAAAGATGAACGAGGAAGTTTCAGGAGGCGGGGCTATATGGGGATTACAGCCCGACGCCAACGAATACCCGACACCATGTGCTTACACGGCATGTACGCGTCCTTCAGAGGATTTCTGAAGGCGATTCATAAGGGCTAGTCCGATACCTTCTCTTGGGTCTACGCCGCATATGAGAATACGCTTCATACGAAGCCTGTCAAATGCGCGAAGCTCAGAATACAATACGTGACTAAGCTCAGTGGCATATGCATCAGTGCCTGTCCAGAGCTGCTCGTTTGGAATCATCCCATTAAACATTGACAACACTTCTGTTGGGGCCATAACAGCTGTTGCAGCTTGTTCAAGTTTGGGCAAATTTCCATAGAAAGAGTACATGGCTTCTTTTACATGCTCTGCAGAACCCCACCAAACATCAACAACTGCGTTTGGGGCATAATGCCGATATTTCATGCCAGGGGATTTGGGCGTAAAAGCACTTGGTGTTTGGCTCGTTAAATGAGGGTCAAGTGATACTGATATGCCTAGCGCTTGTTCCAACTGTTCCTTTGTAACCCCGCCTGGTCGATAAATGACAGCATTTGTTTCATGAATTGCAACGACCGTCGATTCGAGGCCCACATTGCACGCTCCGCCATCTACGACACCGTCGATTCGACCATCCATATCCTCTAAGACATCATAGGCTGTCGTTGGGCTTGGGCGGCCGGACTGATTCGCGCTTGGTGCAGCAATAGGGCAGCCGGACAGTTCAATCAGAGTGCGTGCAACTCTGTGTGAAGGCATCCGAACTCCGACCGTATCCATATTCGGATGGACCGATTCTGCAATCTTTTGGTTGACCGGCATGATAATTGTCAGGGGACCTGGCCAAAACACGTCCATTGCCTTTTGCATTGCGGCACTTGGGACAAATTTTTCGTCTGCCACTTTTGAAATATCATCTAATTTTGCAATATGTACAATAAGTGGGTTGTCTGCGGGTCTGCCCTTCGCTTTAAAGATGCCGCTTACAGCTTGTTCGTTCCATGCATTTGCACCAAGACCGTAAACGGTCTCAGTCGGAAATGCAACTAATCCGCCTTCTGCCAAAATGCGGGCAGGTTCCTGCAAAACGCGCTCTAATTCTCCCGATTGAAAGCTTAAACTCGTGGCATTCCACGTTTTCAACTTATGCATCTCACTTTCCAAGCAAATGACTCGTGCTCTTGATTAACTCTTCACCATAGTCAAGTGCAGCAACCCGAACCTGAACTTTTTCCGGCTTTCCATTTTCCCCTGGGACACTGACCGTTTCTAAAGGAGGCAAATCTGGAAAGCCGCCTGTATTCGGAACCGCATCTCCTGACGCAATGTCAACAAAGCAAAGGGGCGGAAACAGGACACACCACCAATTTTGGCCTTGACCTTTACCGATAACAATTCGGAGTGCTTCATATGTCCCGGCAGGATAAACCATATTCCCATATTGCTTCGTTGGGAATGGAACCTTCCCAACTTCCGTTTGAACAGCGTACTGATATCCATGTTGTTTTACAATCTCAGCTGCTAAGTTGTCGATTTCCGGAATGCGCTTCTTCACATCTTGCTCTGCCGCGCTTTCAGATTTGACATCCTTTAGCATACCACCGACTTTAACAATAACAGCATCACGAACTTCACGTTTTAATTGTTGATCTTTTGGGCTGTCGCTGTTTGCAATAATCCGGAGACGGAGGGCTTGATTCGGAATCGGATCGTCATGGGGTTCAGCAATATTTATAACGGCTGATTTGCCTGTCAAGTTAGAGGAAACTGGTTTTTGAACCAAACGAACCACACCAACCAAACATGCGATAATCGCTGTAAATATGAGAAACCGCTTCAGAACCATTCTGAACTCCTCCTATCATATCTAGCAACAGCATCGCCAGAAAATGATAGTTTTAAACGGAGGAGAGAGAGTTAAGAAGTGAATGTTTTAGCTGATGCGCTCTCCGTACAAAACTCTTGGCACAGACCGATTGTCATTATGCACACCGAATGACCAATTAGAAAAGCCGGGGTACAGGCCATCTTGCAGTTCGTGTAAGAGCAAATCAGCTTGTCCTATACCGACTTCAAAAAATAATGCAGCAGGGGAATCAGACTCAAACATGGTATCTCCCATGGCAAAAATCGAGCGATAGAAGAAAAGACCGTCCACCCCTCCATCCAGCGCCAGATGAGGTTCATAATCCTTAACGTCTGGTTCAAGTGTTTGAATATCCGCCGTCGGGATGTAAGGAGGATTACTCACAAGTACATTTAGCTTTCCTACAGCTCGTGTTTTCAAATCCGAAAGCCCGTCCAAATGTGAAAACGAAACATTTGCGCCAAGATGTGCTGCATTCAACTTTGCAATTTGGAGCGCATCTGCAGAGATATCTACGGCTTCAACCTTTGACTCTTTACATGTAAGAGCCAAAGCTATTGAAATGATGCCGCTGCCGCACCCCAAGTCATATATATGCCCATTTGGTATGTGTTGCAAAATCCAGCGAGCAGCCTCGTCCACTAAAATCTCCGTCTCTGGTCTTGGAATCAAACAGCCTGGCCCTACTTGAAAGTCAAAGCCGTAAAAATTCACGGTTTTGACGATATAACCAAGAGGCATAGATTGCAGCCGGTTTTCCACAGCATGCGCTAACCATGTTGCTTGCTCATCTGATAACGGCTGTGAAAGGGAAGTTAGAAATGCCGTCCGTGACAAACCAGTGATATATCGAAGCATGGTTTCCGCTTCAAATCGGGTTTGTATATCGCGTTCATCCATCGGCCAGCCATTATAAACTTTTCTCCCTTTAAGTGTTTCCTGTACCTGTTTCAGTACCTGTATCAACGTTTGGCCAGTGAAACTCGTACTTTTCGTCATTCTTTACGCCTCTTGTGACATTGCGAGTTTTGACGTTCTTTCTGCAACGATGAGTGCCTGAATGATCTCCTCCAAATCACCATCAAGAACTGCTTCTAAACGGTGAAGTGTAAGACCGATTCGATGGTCAGTCACGCGACTTTGTGGAAAGTTATAGGTACGGATGCGCTCACTTCTGTCTCCAGTACCAACCTGGTTTTTCCGCGATGCTGCTTGTTCTTGCTGTTGCTCCATTTGGTATTTCTCATACAGTCTTGCCCTGAGAACCCGCATTCCCTTATCCCTATTTTTAATCTGAGATTTTTCATCCTGACAAGAAACGACAATACCTGTTGGCATATGTGTAATTCGGACAGCCGATTGCGTTGTATTGACGCTTTGCCCTCCAGGCCCGGTCGAACAAAATGTATCAATCCTGATATCTTTTTCATTGATTTCAACTTGAATATCTTCTACTTCAGGCATAACAGCGACCGTCGATGTTGATGTGTGTATTCGTCCGCCGGACTCTGTTACAGGCACACGCTGTACACGATGAGTGCCGCTTTCAAATTTCAACTTGCTGTACGCGCCTTTTCCCTGAATCGACATTGTGACCTCTCGAAAACCGCCGATATCTGTGTAATGGGCATCAATCACTTCAGTTTTCCAACCGCTATTTTCAGCATAACGAGTGTACATACGAAGCAAATCAGATGCAAACAATGCCGCTTCACCGCCGCCTGCTGCAGAACGGATTTCTAAAAACACGTTTTTATCATCATTCGGATCTTTCGGCAGCAACAAAAGCTGGAGCTCAGCTTGCAATTCTTCAAGTGCTGCTGACTGCTCGTCAATCTCTGCTTTCACAAATTCGCGCATATCATCATCTAACTTCTCTTGTAACATGCCTTTTGCTTCTGCAATCGTATCCTTTGTAGCTTTATACTTTCGATATGTTTCAACTGTCTCGGATAAATCTGCTTGTTCCTTAGAATACGCGCGAAGCTTATCGGGATCTGACACTACTTCAGGCCTGCACAAAAGGTCACTTAAATTATCGTACCGCTCTTCCATTGCGTCTAGCTTGTCAAACACTTCGAACACCCCATTTCATTTTCGCGCAAAAAAAGCCAAAGTCGGTTCTCCATCTACACAATACCTTAGGTGTTAAAAACATCCAAAGCATGAGAGATGAATGAGAAATCCAACATTGGCTTTTCGACAATTTTGCATTATTGAGCAGGTTGCAAACCGTATTTCTTGTTGAACCTGTCGACACGTCCGCCTGCATCGATAAGCTTCTGCTTACCTGTGTAAAATGGGTGGCACTTGGAGC
>JAKADF010000367.1 GCA_021820805.1 Bacillota bacterium | reverse complement strand
GGAAATCCGTCGGTTAAAGCTGCAATATATCCTTTTTGCTGATACTCTTTTTGTGCTAAGCTTCCAGGAGACAACTCTGTTAAATGCAATGGTGATTCTCCTTTTTCTTCAAGTATGCTAAATTACTTATATGTATAATATAACATCCATTTTGGAGGCACAAGATGGAGAAAGATGTTTTGTCAAAACGCATTGGTCATCGCTTACGGTTATACCGTCAACAACGTCAGTTATCTCTTGAGGAACTTGCTCTATTGACAGGAGTAAGCAAACCTATGTTAGGCCAAATTGAACGAGGAACTTCTAACCCTACGGTTGCGACGCTATGGAAAATTGCAAATGGGCTTCATGTGCCGTTTACCAATTTCATCTCGGAAAACCCGTCCTTGCAATTACGAAGGGCAGAAGATCAAGATGTTTTTTATGAAGATAATGAACGTTTTGAAGTCTATTCGACTTTCGCGGAACAAGGTGTGCCTTTAGAGGTTTTTCGTGTTCGGTTGCTGAAAGGTTGTCATCGTGTATCGGATCCACATGGACAGGGAGTCATTGAATCTATCACAGTAAATGAAGGCACTCTGTACATAACAATTGAAGATGAATCATTTTGCTTGGGAAAAGGAGATGCAATTTCTTTTTCGGCTGATGTGCATCATGTCTATGAGGACAGGCAGGAATCAGTCTGTGAAATCGTAATGTCTATCTTGTATCATGTTTAAAACGTTATGTAAATTCACATAATCTGCTCGTCATCTGCTCGCCCCAAGTTTTCGCATGCAGGAATGTTTTGCGCTACAATAGGCCTGAACGTACGTAAATTGTACATATTCAATCGGACTAAAGGGAGTTGTGACCGTGGCAATCTATCCATCAATTATGAATTTAGTTGGTAATACGCCGATTGTAAAACTGAACCGTGTAGCCGATTTGAACGGGGCAGGGGTATATATAAAGCTTGAGGGATACAATCCCGCTGGAAGTGTAAAAGATCGGGCTGCGCTTAGTATGATTGAGCGGGCGGAACAAGAAGGTAAACTTACACCAGGTGTCAGTACAGTGATTGAACCAACGTCTGGCAATACAGGTATTGGGCTTGCCATGGTTTGTGCGGCAAAAGGATATAAATGTGTCATTACCATGCCGGAGAGCGCAACAGAAGAACGTGTAAAGCTGTTGAAGGCTTACGGGGCGGAGGTTCATTTGACACAAGCAACTCTCGGGATGAAAGGTGCGATTGAAGAAGCAAATCGTCTGCAGCAGCAAACTGAGAAGAGTTTTATCCCAATGCAATTCGAGAATCCAGCCAACCCGGATGCGCATAGAAAGACAACAGCGATTGAGATCTACAATGATTTTGAAGGCAAACTGGATGTGTTTATTTTAACTGCTGGTACGGGAGGTACCGTAACAGGAGCAGGCGAGGAACTTAAAAAGCTGATTCCCGGCATTAAGATTTACGTTGTTGAACCAGCAGGCTCCCCAGTTTTATCTGGCGGGAAACCTGGCCCTCATAAAATCCCGGGCACCGGTCCTGGCTTCATTCCAAAAGTTCTAAACCAGGAAGCTTACGACAAAATCTTATTGATTGAAGATGCAGACGCACAAAATATGGCACGGAGACTTGCTGCAGAAGAGGGGATTTTACTCGGCGCATCTGGTGCGGCGTCTGCATACTACGCAGTCGAGATTGCTAAATCTTTACCTCAGTCAGCACGCGTTTTAAGCCTTGCTCCAGATACAGGAGAGCGGTATTTATCTTCAGATTTATATCGTGCATAACTACTCCATTAAAGGATGTTGAGTATAGATGAGGCGAAATGGCGACGGACACGTATACCGGGCGCTAACCGTTGCTGGTTCTGACAGCGGCGGCGGCGCTGGAATCCAAGCGGATCTTAAAACATTTGCAGCATTCGATGTGTATGGTATGTCTGTCATTGCTGGGCTGACTGCCCAAAATACGATTGGCGTACAAGGGATTGAACCTGTTTCGCCTGAGTTTGTTCTTCTGCAGCTTCGCTCAGTGTTTAATGATTTACGGCCAGATGCAATTAAAACAGGAATGCTTGGGAATAGTGATGTAATCGATACAGTTGCGAGATATTTACAGGAGCAAACTTTTACAAATATTGTTGTCGATCCGGTGATGGTTGCAAAGGGCGGGGAGTCGTTGCTCGAACAGGAGGCAGTGCATGCCCTTTGTGAAAAACTCTTGCCTTTAGCACTTGTGGTCACCCCAAATATTCCGGAAGCAGAGGTACTCTGCGGATACAAAATCGATTCTTTTGCAAAATGCCAAAAGGCCGCAAGGGATATTTCACGTATGGGACCAAAGTATGTTGTGATAAAAGGCGGGCATGCATCGGAGTCATGGAAGCAAGAAAATACCACTCAAATGAGTGAACAGTTGGCGACTGACTTGGTATACAGTGATGAGTTAGAAACGTACTTCTCATCTCAGAGGATTGACAGCCTTAAGACCCATGGAACTGGATGCACATTTTCCTCCGCAGTTGCAGCGAATATCGCATCAGGTGCAAGCGTTTTGGATGCAATTGCAACTGCTAAAGCTTTTATTCACTCTGCTATTGACTCTGCGAAAGAGTTTGATATTGGCTCCGGCCATGGGCCAACAGATCACTCCGTGTCTGTGGAAGCAGTTCATGGAGTAATACCTGGGAAACATTTTGTGTGGACTGGCAAGCAATTTGAAGAGTATGAGCTGTGAGGTGATAAGCGTGAATGAAAGTCGGTATCAAGAAATACGAAATAAACTTCAAGTCTATCTCGTCACAGATGAGCGCGACAACCATGATGAACTGTTACACATAACAGAAGAAGCGATACAGGGCGGCGTGACATCTGTCCAATTAAGATGCAAACACACGCTCGGCCGTAAATTTGTGGAACTCGGGCAAAAGATGCGTAAACTGACTAAGGAGCACGGTGTGCTTTTTTTTGTGAACGATCGCGTTGATGTTGCAGTTGCCGTAGATGCGGATGGTGTCCATGTGGGACAAGATGATATGCACATTCGCGATGTGCGGCGGATTGTCGGCGATAAATGGGTTGGTGTTTCAGCAGATACGTTAGAACACGCTTTAGCTGCAGAGGCGGATGGTGCCGACTATATCGGCGTTGGTGCAGTTTATCCGACAAAATCAAAGCTAGATGCTGCGTTTACAGGGCTTACAGGCCTAAGTGAGATATGCACAAAGGTTAAGCTTCCTGTTGTTGGAATCGGCGGTATTACACTCGAAAATGCAAGTGAAGTTTTTAGTCATGGGGCAGCTGGCATCGCAGTTGTTTCAGCCATCATGCAGGCAGAAAATCCGCGAGAAGCGGCTCTTGAACTTCTTAAGAGAGCAAGGGCGGCCCTAGGTCAAAATTAAAGTGCCGCCCGTGAGTTCTGCGTCTATGATTTAATGACTGTGTGATGCAACAGCAATTCTGCGTATGCTCTCAATACCTAAAAAGAAGATCAGTGACCCGATGAACAGCACAACATGAGCCATTGCGTGGAAAAATGGCAAGCTGTCTCCCCAAGGAGTAAGATTCGGGTCAAACCCAATCCACATAAGAATTACGCCGAGACAGATAAGTGAGACGTTCTGATTAATGTCACGTTTCATGAACTGACCCGGCTTTCTTCATGATTGGTATATTGTGTTCTTCCGCGTGTACTCCACCATGCTGCTTGTAGACCTACGAGACCGCCGGATATCAGGTAGCATACGTGAAGTAAAAGGTGACGCGGCAAACTTTGCTCTCCCCATATATCGACATTGGGCCAAGCCGCAAGGATAAGCAGTAAAATAGAGAGTACAATCGTGGATGGAATCTGTTTCATTTCATCATCCTCCAGCAAAACTGTTTTCTCTATTGTTTTCGCCATTTTACTAGACTTTTAAACATCTTTTTCTTTATCAGTTTTACATTATGGCAATATCTGTCTAAATCTACCGATGACTGACGTGGTATCTAGTATAGATATAAAAGAATTTGGGTCGAGCTCCGTAGTGATTGTTTTAAGTTCGTTAATTTCGAAACTTGTCATTGCGCACATTAAAACACCTAAATCCCTATGCGAGTATGTTCCATATGCCTGCATCAGCGTGCTGCCTCGCCCTAATCTTTCACCGATTGCTTCTGAAATTTCAGTTGCCCTTGAAGTTACGATAAGTGCTGTTTTTCTTTGTTGATAATTCATGAGCGTGTTTATAACTCTAGATGCAGCGAACATTGACACAAGGGTATACATACCAGCAGGCACGCCAAACACAATCATGGATAATAGAACTACAATAGCGTTCATGAAAAAACCGG
>JAKADF010000366.1 GCA_021820805.1 Bacillota bacterium | reverse complement strand
ATGTGTCCATTTGCGGATGAGTCGGAAGACCAGGCTTTTATGCCTGAGAGTGATTGTTCTTTTATCAAGGACACCGTAAAACCGCTACGTTTACATGGGAAGTGGTCACTATACTTAGTTCGATATGATGAAAATTTACGCCAATGGATTCGGAGGCGTGAACAGCCGTCCTTCGGATAGGGCTACCTCCAGGCGGCTGTCCGTTGTGGCAATGCTACTTACTGGCATTTAGAAGGCGGCAGAGCCCTCTAGATTTAGTCTATCATCAGGGAAAAGCACGTCAATATGTTAAGCGTGAAAATACGCAAAATTCAAATAACCGCCCTCAAGGTACATCCTTGATGAACGGTTATTTGGACAGAAGGATACTAGATGTGACGATATGAGAGGTTCAGGTATGCCCCTCGCAGCAAGTTTATCATAACTCTCAAAAGTGTAAAATACATCTTTGCTATTCAATCACGCAGTAACCTACTACAACAGACACTTCGAATATGTTCCTATTTTTCTTGTAAAAGCAAAATAGTCATTTCTGTAGATTCGTCTACAGAGATTACTATTCGGCGTCGAGCTAGGTCGAGGCGATACAAGGAGGCCAATCCCTTTATCGCAAATCCATTATAACTTACTGGTATATGAGATTGTCTACTGTTTATGATTCGTGGATAAAAAAATACCCGTATCCAACTAAGAATACGGAGGGAATAGTAATCACAAGAGTTGTCATTAGTATTTTAAGTGCAACTTAGGAAAATATCAAAATGCGAGTCAATTAGGTGCGTTTTTTGTACGTTCTCTCCCCTTTCAATCCTTCACAATAGAAGTAAAGTAACGGAGGGATTTTATGTCGATACCGAACACAAATACTTGTAGTAGCCTTAATTCTTGCCGTAAGACGTAAGTAAAGCCCTCATCGGTCCGCGCCATTGGGGCGTTTCTTATCCGTAAAAGTATAACTTAGTGGGCAGGAACACCAGGCGTTGATGCCCGAGGGCCGATGCTGCAACCTCGTCTCTCTTTTTATGTTTAACATGGCAAAAATATACGCCAATAACAAATATCGTTGGGCGATTAACGTCATCTAAAACCGTCAATTTTGACATTCATTCATAAACAAGCCCGCTCCTCCGAAAACATTTAAAGAAATAAATCGTGAAATTCTTTAAAGGTTAAGTGAGATATCGGCCAAAATTGGAGAGTGAACTGAATGGATGCGGTGGAGGAGAGGGAACGAAAGGTAAGTTCTAACAAAAAGGTAAACGTGAATCCTGCTGTCGACCAGGATACGCATCGAAAGCTAAAATGGCTGGCATTAGCATGTGATGTGACTAAGACTACACTTGCCGAAGGGATTCTACAGCTTGCAGTAAATTCCATCGTTCATTAATTACCTTCAACAGAAGCACGGTGCGAGTGAGTTTCGTATTATTCCGATTTCTGAAAACGGCCGCGTTACTTACTGAACTTGAGTTTCGCGGCGAATTCCTTCCTAAGCCCTTTTTCAAGCTTTACACACCTTGAACACAGCCCAGACTTTAATTTGGTTTCTTTTTTACACATGCTGCACATCAATTAAAGACACCTCCGAATATCTTCAGCCTTGCCACATCCAGAGCACTCTATACATATTTTGAGTAGCGATCTTATAAATCTCGCTCTCTGAGGCGTCATTTAACTCAATTATTCAGAGGCGTCACCAAACGACAAATAACTGTCGTTATAGGCTGAGACCCATAGGACAGTTATTTGCGGTAGAAGGATAGTATGCCAGGTTTTGACGATACTAAAGGGTAGAGTATTACCCATCGAGTCTACCATAGTTGATTCCCCAAGTGAACCATTCTAAAAAAGCCCCTATAGCCATGAAGGGTACAAGGGGTAGTGTAATAGGGTTATTTCAATTTTGTCACGGTCAAATGTTGAATCAAAAATTGGTTCGTTTTTGGTGCATTTCTCCTCTGCTCAATCCCTCACAATAGAGTTATAGGAACGGAGGGATTTTATGTCAATACCATATGCAAATCGAGGAATGGGACTAGAGCAAATGCTCGAGTTCACCAACGAGTCATATTTGAGACGCGGCATGGCCGTGGTTTATAAACGCGCAACGCCTGTACGTATTCTAAAGGTCCATGGTTCTAAGGTCGAAGGTTTTCTCGAAAAGACAAGCACCGTCGATTACGATGGTGTTTACAATGGACGCAGCCTACAATTTGAGGCGAAATCAACACGCGAGGTAAGCAAATTTCCGCTGGACAATTTTCACGAACATCAAATCGAACATATGCGCAGCTGCTTGAATCAGGGTGCAATTGTATTCGTGATTGTCGAGTTTGTGAAATACGATGAACGTCTTTTTGTTCCTGCGAGATTTGTCATTCATGTCTGGGATGAATGGGAGAAAGGCGGATCAGCATCAATCCTACGTTCACAGTTGATAGAAAAAGCGCAGCGCATTCCCCAAAGTCGTGGAGTGCCGGTAGACTATTTGGCGATCGTGGATAAATGGGTGTTCAAGCGTGGTTCACCGAAATTAGGAGTGGCAAAATGAACGAAGAAGAACAACGAAAACATGCGCAAAGACTTATGAGGTACAACCCCTACTTTGCCGAAGAATCGGAATGGGTAACGATTATCATTGCGCATACGGACCTTGAATGCTGGCGGCTGTTCTTGGAATACGCGAAACAAACATCTCTCGCACAAGTGCAATGGGAAGTCTTCTACAGCGACATTGCAAAGCAAGCTCACCATATTGAGCATGCAAGTAAGCCTAGGCATAGTATCACATTGAAGGTCTCAATAACAGACGCCGCATGGGTACTCCCATTACTCAAAGCTTTCATTGAGGCCAATGGTGGGCATACCGCGCTAAGAAGATATCTGGAAGTACTGGACAAGCCAAACCATGGAGCGTTCATAGATGAGATTCGCAGGATATACGTATATGGTTGGTCATTTGTGAAATTTGCTTCAAAAATACATCAAGGCATGACATAAGGAGAATGGCAATGCTAATCACCATATTGGACAGGCAAAGAGGCGTACGGGCCGTTGTAGAAGCCGTGCGCTTCTCTACTTGCACAGTGTATTACGTGCGACAAAGCTCCGAATTAGAGCAAGGCTTTATTCAAACGAAATTGCCAATACCGATTACGCGAGATGGGCATACCCTTGCCACTAAAAACACTGCAGCAGGGGTATGACTGTTCCCATGCACACTATGCTACCTATATAAAAATCGCTACATACATGCTAAATCCCCTATCGCGGCCACGAGAGGGGATTCAGTCAATACCACCCGCCGGAAGGGGTAAGCTCCCTTCCTTTATTATTTTCTCGCTACATTTAGCGTCGTATACCTCACTTAAAAGAGGTGCGTTTTTGGTGCATTTTCTCTTCTACAGCTATGCAAAAATAATATTAAAGAAAAAAGTATGCTCTAAAAAAAGCTGAAAGGAGTTATCTAATGATAACAGCAAACGATGTTGTATTTTTGAGTGGACCAATGACCGGCATAGAAGACTATAATTATCCAGCATTTGACGAAGCAGCAAAGGCTCTGCGTGCAAAAGGGTTCCTTGTGTTGAATCCAGCTGAACATGTATCCAGCCCAGACGCACCATGGAATGAGTTGATACGGCGTAGCTTAGATATCTTACTACGAACAAACAAAATGGCTGTATTACCAGGATGGGAAAACTCCAGAGGTGCAGTAACGGAAGTGACTATAGCGAACGTATTGGGCATACCTATACATGAGTACCCCTCCCTTGAACCACTGCAGACCCAAACGATGTTGTCTACGTGTGAAGGGAAAATATTTCAGTGCATGGGAATGGTAACGGTATTAACTACAGCAAAATGAGGAATGTCTTGTATGAAAATTGCTTTGACCCTTGGGGTTTCTCCCAAGCGTGAATCAATTCAACTCCAATTTTCAGAATGCGGCCATGTGTTTATTACAGGTGGGCCAGTCACGGGAAAAAATCACCTGCTAAAGCTGATGGTGGTTGATATAAAGCGTACATGCCCAGACGTGTTTGTATACGTCTGCGCGGTAATGCATCCGGAGGAGTATGTAGGGCTTTTCGAAAACAGAATGGTGAACGGGGCATTCTATACGTCCATTGAAGCGGAGTATGGGACACTGGCACTATCAAACTCTGCGGCCATTAGGAAGATACACAATCAGCAAAAGCCAGTCTTCATCATCCTGGACGACATAGATTGTCTATTCACGAATTTCGGGACTGTCCGGATTCAACGGGCCTTGTCAGAAATACTTTCGCTTGGGAAGGACACAAGCATGTATGTCATAGCTGCAGGTAGAAAGG
>JAKADF010000365.1 GCA_021820805.1 Bacillota bacterium | reverse complement strand
TAAGATACGGTTTACTGAAGGCAGGATTCTAAAGGCTTGTTGCTTGTCCAACATAATCTCCCATTTCACACTAGATTATATTAATCATTATCAACCTCTTTATACTTTGTGATAGCATGAACCATGGACTTTGTCGAATACAAGTCGATAAAGCACACGAAAGGGAGAACACTATGGACCGGAAACAAACGGATATTTGGTTCGAAAAAGCACAATCAGTCATTTTGGGAGGTGTAAACAGTCCGTCTCGATCTTTTAAATCCGTTGGCGGCGGAACACCAATAGTAATGGCAAAAGGCATAGGATCACGATTTGTTGATATAGATGGGAATACATACATTGATTATCTCGCAGCTTACGGCCCGTCCATTTTGGGGCATGCTCATCCTCATGTTATGAAGGCAATTTGTGATGCAACCGAGGATGGAATTTTATACGGAACACCTACCATATGGGAAGTTGAATTTGCAAATACACTGCGCGATGCAATTCCAGATTTAGAGCGAATTCGCTTTGTTAATTCAGGCACTGAAGCAGTAATGACTACCATTCGCGTAGCACGTGCTTACACAGGAAGACAGAAAATCATGAAATTCGCAGGTTGTTATCATGGTCATTCGGATGCCATGCTTGTCGCAGCTGGCTCAGGTCCGTCTTCCATTGGTATTCCTGACAGCGCTGGTGTGACACCATCGACTGCGGCGGAAGTTGTTACTGTTCCGTTCAATGATATATCTGCATTTGAAGAGGCATTAAAGGTACATGGTGATGATGTTGCTGCAGTTTTGGTCGAACCGATTGTCGGGAATTTCGGAATGGTCGCTCCAAAAGATGACAATTACCTGGCAAATGTGATTTCACTCGCTCATAAGTACGGGGCACTCGTTGTATTTGATGAAGTGATTACTGCATTTCGATTTCACTATGGATCCGCTGCACAGCTCTATGATGTTCATCCGGATCTGTATGCACTTGGAAAAATTATCGGCGGAGGTTTGCCGATTGGTGCTTACGGCGGTAAACGAGACATCATGGAACAAGTTGCACCTCTTGGGCCCGCTTACCAAGCAGGCACAATGGCGGGTAATCCTGCATCCATGCGGGCAGGAATTGCTTGTCTTGAAGTACTCCGGACACCTCAAATATATGAAGGTATGTCAAACCGTGCAGAAAGGCTTACGAGTGCAATCTTGGAACACGCGAAAGCTGCTGAAGAAGCTATCACAATTAACCGCATAGGCGGGGCTTTTACTGTATATTTTGGAGAGCATACAGTTTATAACTACGAAGACGCACAAGCAACAAACGGAGAAAAATTCGGGCGCTTCTTCCACGCACTTGCAAACCATGGCGTATTTATTGCACCATCGAAATATGAAGCTTGGTTTGTCTCTGCAGTACATACTGATACGGATATCGATGAAACAATCATAGCAGTACAACAGGCATTCGCTGATATGAAGTAAGAAAGAATGACAAAAGGAACGCATGAATGAAAGCTGCATCAACAATAACCAGAGGAAAGTAATTCATAAAAGATTAAAACAGGGGCCATCCTGCACGGCATTGTATTATGCCAGCAAAGGCAACCCCTGGTTTTTTACGTCAATTATTAGATTATTCCTGCAAGTTGTGAAACCAAATCATTCTTTGGTTTATAACCAACTAATTGTTTTACTACTTGTCCGTTTTGGAATACGAGCAATGTTGGAATGCTCATAATGCCAAACTTTTGAGCAGTAGCAGGATTTTCATCCACATCAAGTTTTCCGACAGTAAGCTTATCCGAATATTCTCCCGCTACTTCTTCCAAAACAGGAGCCATCATTTTACATGGACCACACCAAGTTGCCCAAAAGTCAACGAGAACGGGCTTCTCTGACTTGATGAATGATTCAAATTCCGCATCGGTTACAATCTTTGTGTTTGCACCCAATATATTCACCCTCCTTGGCCATCGATGTTTCAAATAAAAACGTCGAACCAGGCCTTATTTTACCATAATTCAGTTGTACATGTCTTGCACCAGAACGTAAGTTAAGCTGCTCGGTGTCTGCGAAAAGTAGACCCAGCCGCTGCCGTCAGTACAAGGAAGATAAGTATCCCGAATCCCCAATATGCACCCCCGTCATCAGGATATCTCATCGCGATACTTTGCATTGGCAAAATCCAATAGAGGGAAGATGCAGAAAGCAACATCCATGGCAGAAGCCTGCCGTACACCCGATACATTCCAAATGTGAACGTTGCAGCGGCAAGAGTAAGTCCACCCGTAAGCATGGCCTCCCAAGTTAGGTTCCACGGGGTCATCCAAATGCCAACTGCAGGAACGAGCGTGCTCTGAAACACCATTGCTCCAGTGATATTTCCGATTGCCAACCTATCTTTACCCTGTCTAATCCAAACTACACTGTTTAAGGTCTCAGGCAATTCGGTCGCTAATGGAATGAGCAATGCAGAGAGAACAAATGGCGGCATCTGAATGATAGATGCAATTTTTTCGATTCCTCCGGTTAGGAAATGTGCACCGCCAACAATAAGCAAAAGTGCAAAAAAGATTTGGACTACAATTGTCAACATGAGCGGTTTTTGGCTTTTCATTTGTATATATAATGGTTTTAATTCTCCATTATCATTTCCTCCAGTTTTATCTTTTAACGTAAAAATAAGAAAAACTAAATATATACAAACAAGCAGCCATGGCACAACCTTGTGAACGATTGGAATCTGTATGCTGCCAGCTACAACAGCCATAGCATATGCAAGCAAAAAAACAGTCATATCACGTGAGAAACCAAGTTCTGATACATGCATCTCTTGTGTGTAACGATTTCGCCGAAAAATCAGAAGAGAAACAGCCATGACGAGAGATCCTAAAGTCGCAAGTAAAAAAGGGGCGCCTAGAATTCCTCCGATTCCAACCTCATGAGCCTCGTGAGATTTCCCAAATAAAATTGCTGTAATTGGAACTGCAGTTTCCGGAAGCGCCGTACCAACTGCAGCGAGAACACTTCCCACCGCGCCTTGGCTCAGGTTCAATCGAATACCCAACCATTCAATCGAATTGGTAAACAGCTCGGCCCCAAACAAAATCATTCCAAGAGAAAAAACCATTGTAATTGTGACCAACATAATAAAAGTTCACCCCACGGCCAAGACCTGTCCATCAAAAGCGGAAAACCGAAAAAGCAGCAAACCTGTCAGTCCATTATTAGTCTTTTTCGGACATCCCCTTATGGATGTGTACGCAGAGTGAAACCTATATATGCGATGGTGATACCTCTTGAATAACGTTCACATAGTACGAAACATTCGTATCCTCTGAAGAAAATAAAGCAAACCAAACCTTATCATCGACATAAATAAACCATACATTTCCTTCATTTCCGCGAATAAACATTTCATGCACATTTGTGAGGCCAATTTCTTTTTGGATATCTGACATTGCAGAGTAGTGGCTGCCCATGACATTTAGAAATTTTGCATCATAAATACGGTCACTAGCAACTTGATTCTCGTCTTTGAACGCGATCCAGCCAAGTATATCTTTTTCTGCTGTAAGTTGATTAAACAGACTTCTCCACTTTTCACTCGAAAACTCCGGGGCGAGTTCTTCATTCACAAAGAATGGCCATATCTCTTGAAATAAATTACTTTGCATTAATCCTTCTGTTTCATTTGTTTGCTGTTCTTTATTTTGTTCAATCTGTTGTTCTTCAGACTGCTCTATAAATTCCGACTGACTATCTTGGTTCTTCATATGACGCGATTCATTCTTGTAAAATCTTACGTTTGTCCAAATCAGAACACAAAATAAGAGAACAACCATCACACCAGCAAAGATCACGATTGATGGCATCTTTCTCCCTCCACGTTTGCCAATTCATTCATTGATAGTTTTTTTCATTAATGCGTGTAGCAAAGGGGACTTTCCGTATAAGTTGGGGGCGCAATCTCCAAATACTGATAACCATCAACACGGACGCTACTGCGAGATAAAACACGACAAAGGCTATCCACGCGTGTAAAGGTTCGTTAACCACATTTTCTAAAGATGCCTCCACCCACAACGGGTTAAGACTTAAAAGAATATGCGCATAGTGGAGCGTGGAATTTTCTATTGGGTTTTGCTGATGGATTAACAATAAACCATATCCAACAACGCCTGTAATAATCATCATGAACGATACAGTAGCATATGACAAAACCATACTCCATCCAGACCGCAGTGCAAGCGTTGACCACATGACGCTAATCGTAGCAATAATCATTATTGTAAATAGTTGAAATGCAAACACCGCAAGTGCTTCCTCTGGAACAGCACCACCAAAGAGAAA
>JAKADF010000364.1:392-4339 GCA_021820805.1 Bacillota bacterium | reverse complement strand
TAAATAAAGAAGCTACTGTCGCACTGCCTCGCGAGCGGGAGAACGAAGAGATAACTAAACCTATCGCGAGAAACGCCCCAGCCAAAAAAATTGCAACTAACAATATCATCAAGAAAGCTGCAAAGGTTAGACTTTGAGTGAATATTGCAAGTATTAAGCCGGTTACGCCAAAACCGATGAGTAAACTTGACGAAAATGCAAACAGCATACCCATATACTTTCCCAAGATAAGTTGATACCACCGAATTGGATATACAGAAAGTAATTCCATAAATCCATCTGCTTTCTCACTGACGATATTTTGAGAACTAACAATCATCGATATAAGAGGTACTATAAGCAGTGTTAAGTTAAGCAGGCTAATATCAAACCGCTGTATTGTATCCAAGTCGAGAGTGCCGCTCTGGAGGCGAGATATTACGCTTATCGCCAGAGATAAGACAACAAAGATTCCGATAAATCCTTGAAGCCACCGGTTCCTTACAGTTTCAAGAAATTCCTTTTGCGACGTTATAAGAATATTTTGAAACCCGTCCATTTCAGCTCAGTCCTTTGTGTAATTTTGTATTTAATTTTCTTACAATGGGACTCCCCACAATTGTTCCTCGCGCCAATCTAACAAAATCTCATAGTCTGTGAGCCTTGTGATAATTTTTAAACGGTCTTCTTTTTTACAAATAATTTCTACCCATTTACCAATCGATGAAACTCTTAAACTTAATTCACTCACAAGCTTTTTTAAGCAATCATATATTGACCGCTCTGAGTTACCCAATATACGTAAACGTACATAAGATACAATATTTTCATATGAATCTTGTTGAATAATTCGCCCATCCTCCATGATGGCTACTCTACATTCAGGTGGAAAAGATTGGTTTAATATATGTGTTGTCATTAGTAATGTACCGCCGTCATTTATAAAGCTGTCTAACACATGCATTAAACCATCAATCGATTTCTGATCTAAACCAACATAAGGTTCGTCGAGAACTAAAACATCAGGATGTCCTAATAACGCTTGAGCGAGGGTCAGACGTCTTTGATAGCCTCCAGATAAACGATTCGCAAATTGATCACGGTAGCTGGATAACTCTAAAAGTTCCAACACACGATTAATTTCACTATGATTGCAGCCTTTCAATCGCCCGAAATACTGAAGTAATTCAAATACACTTAAACTGGCTCGATTTATAGATATTTGCGGTACATAGCCGATACTTCTGCAGTTTCTTGTAATACGTCCAGACGTCGGCCTTTCTACACCGATGAGGACTTTTGCTAGAGTACTTTTACCCGCCCCGTTTGCACCTAATAAAATGAATACTTCACCTTTATTTATCTTTAATGAAACGTTTTCCAAAATACATTTCTTATCGACGACAAATCGAACTTCAGAAGCTTCAAGAGCCATTTTCTACCCCTCCGGTTTCGAAGCCGAGCTTGAAATAAACCAAGGCTGCCTAATATGACCAAAATCACTGATAGTAATGCTGTAAAAGGCCACTGTTTCGTGGTTTCTCCTATATATACATCCCACTCTTTAGGAATTGGAATTGGTTGCATTAAGGGATGGGAGTCAGTAATCCCGGCAAGCTGGTTGAGTGGGAATTGATTTTCCGCGCTTTTTAGTGCATTTACAGCCGGACTGCCGGCAAACATTAATAAGGTAGGGAATTCGCTCGTAACTGTAGCAAAATAATCTTTTGAATTATATGGATTTAAACCAGTTCCGGTATGATTCGGGTCATATCCAACATATCCTGTCCAATAGTTTCCTTTCCTAGAAACACTCCATTCATTAGGAAGCCCAGTCGTGATTTTTCCAACTTGTGTAATATTATCGATAAAGTCATTTAAATAAATTTGATTTCCACCAGAGCTGCCCATTGCTCGGATGCCAATCCCATTTTTAACAATATAATTGTGAGTAATTACATTGTGAAAAGATTCATCCAAATAGATTCCAACCGCGTTTCCCAACACCAAATTATTTTCCACACGATTGTTATTACACTCTTTGAGTAAGATTCCATATCCCCTGTAACCAACCATATCCATAAAGACATTGTTCTCAAATGTCATATTATCCGAGTACATAGGCGTTGCACCTGCAACATCATGCTTGAAAATGTTTCCGCGAAAATCATTATCATTCGAGTACATATAATGTAAACCATATCGCAGATTCGTTAACTTGTTCTGAACCATTTCGTTATGACTCGAAAACTCAAACAGCATGCCGTCACGAACATCTTCAATCTGATTACCTGTGGCTAAATTATTATTTGAATGCCAAAGGCGGATACCATCACCCCGGTCTTCAACAGGTAATGATTGAATCCCAGAAATTTTATTATTGACTATTTTGCATGCGGAAGATTGCTTTAAGTAAATCCCGTATTCATCATTTCGAAATGTATTATTTTGAAGTGTGACATTTTGGGAATTAGACACAAGAATTCCTGCAGGTGATTCGTTCAATTTGGAACCACTGTTTCTAATGTTGAATCCAACAATTTCAACATTAGAAGCTTCTACTTGAACAACATTTCCTTGTCCTTCCCCATCTAAAACTGGATTTCCAATTCCAACTAAAGTTACTGGCTTATCAACTGTTAAATGAGTAGAGTATGTGCCAGAATCAACGTAAATGACAGTACCAAGTGGAGCAGCATTTATAGCTTCTTGAATCGATTGAAATGGTTCATTTTTCCCTACTCTCCATTGTATCTGCGCTGAAGCCGTGGGTGCAGTGAAAAACACCCACACCACGGCTAAAGCCGACAGAAAGCTTCCAATATGTTTCCGCATTATGATCCCTGCTTCCGTGCTTCAATAGCAATCTTTAAAGAGGCACGTTGCGGATACATCCATACAATCGCAAACATGAGAAGGAACCCAATAATTAATATAAACGCTCCAATGCCAGGTGAAGTTACAACATGGAAATTTGCCAGTTGATAATTCCCCCAAACTTCAGGTGTAAAAGGGGATACCTTTATGGCAGCATCTGGAGCGAAGTCATGACCATATTGATATAACCGGTAGATAAAATCACTTGCCAAAACAATAAGCAGGACCAACTGCACGACAAAAACAACAATCGAATTGCGCTTTGAAGGGAGAGCAGCAACCACTAAACTTCCTAACGCTAAAACAAATATGACCCAAATAATATAATGGAACTCTGGCATGCCATTTCCAATTGTCAGCATGCCAATATAATGGTTCAAAATATTTAGCTCATGTAAATCTCCTGATACACGATTTGCATAAACATTCAAATGTAATCCTTGATAGTAAAAAATCGATGTTAGAACCATTCCCCATAATTTTGAAAATGCAGCAATTAAAAAACATACAGCTGAAACGAGTGCAACCCATCGAACTGTTAAATTACTTTTCAAATCAATCCCTCCTTGGACAGATGCGACCTTGCCAAAATAAACTTAGTCGCATCTGTTTCAAGACTTGAATTTTATAACCCCGTCTATGACTTTGTGCTAGCTGGCTTTACGAGGAGGTATCCTTCCATCTCTTCGTGAAGCGCCGAACAGAAATCAGTGCAGTAAAATGGGAATACACCCGCCTTGGTGGCTGTGAATTGAATTTCCTGTGTTTGACCCGGGTCAACAGCAACATTTATGTTGTAATCCGAAACTGCAAATCCATGAGTAATGTTCGGTTGTTGCTCAATATTAGAGAGATATACAGTTACTTTGTCACCCTGATTTACACTAATATCATCTGGTGTGTAGTGACTTCTAACTGCTGCCATATAAACCGTTACATTGTGCCCGTTCCGAACAATTTTTGCTTGTTTTTCACTTGTAATTGCATTTGGATTTCCAGTCTTGCCAAGTGGATAAACGCTTAATGGTTTAATCAAACTTGCAGGAGCCATTATGGCATAATGTGGCTCACGATTAGCTGGTGCCTCACGA
>JAKADF010000364.1:0-382 GCA_021820805.1 Bacillota bacterium | reverse complement strand
AGCTTCATTGGAGAACCAGATATATCAAATAGTTGCTCATTCATCGGATAATAAGGACCTACAGGTAAAAAGCGATTTTGGGACATTTTATCTAAGCCTAGCATCCAATGACCATAAGGATGTTCCGTATCTCCACCCGCAATAGCTACGTGTCCAATATTGTACGCAACTGGAATTTGTTGAACTACTTTCCATGTCCCAAGTTGCCATTTTGTAATTTCGCTGCCAACAAATAAGCTTGTATAGGCGTATCCGTTATTATCAAATTGTGTGTGCAAGGGACCCAGTCCAACAGGTACTTCCGCAGTCATTACGTCCTTGTAGTTTAAGACTGGAATGTTGCCCCAGGCGGTACCTTGGAAATCTTTGTTTTGAATTGCCT
>JAKADF010000363.1 GCA_021820805.1 Bacillota bacterium | reverse complement strand
CTGAATAAGCGCCGCCGTCAAACAAAAATGTATACTCTGCAGCAACCAATTCCCCATCTTTTGTTGCACCTAGCTTCACTCTTGCATCGAGCCCAATATGACAAGGGGCTGTGATTAAATCGTTTTCCCGTGTATTTACCACATTTACAAGCTGACCACCGACTGCTTTTGACGCCAGGTAAGCGATTATCTCAAGAAAAACTGTGCCTTTTCCGCCAAACGCTCCGCCAAGAATCGCAGTATGTACAATGATTTTTCCAATATCAATTTGAAAAAATTGATTCATCAACTTTTTAATAAAAAAAGGCCCCTGTGAGCCTGAATAAATTACGACTTTACTATCTGGTAAAATTTCAGCTCGTGCACTTCTGGTTTCAAGTGCAGCATGGTCCGACTGTGGAAATGAAAAGTTTGCACTAACAACAACGTCACTCATTTCCCAGCCTGTCTGCATATTCCCTTTTCGAATTTTCGTGTGATTTGCAATATTGGTTCCGGGCTCTGGATAAACTCCGATAATTTGAGGCCTATATTCGGCTAATTTTTCATGAACGAGCGGTGCATCACTTTTTCTCGCATCACTTGGTGAGTTCACAACTGGTAATGGTTCATACTCTACCTCTATCAAATTTGCAGCCGATATAGCACATGCTTCGCTTTCTGCAACAACAACTGCAACAGGCTCACCATAATACCGAACTTTTTCATAGGCTATTGGCGGTCGGTCCGCAAGCAACGGCCCAACAGGATGAGGAAAATCGGCACCCGTCACGACTGCACGAACCCCAGGTGATTCTAATGCTTTTGCAGTATTGATACATTTTATTTTCGCATGTGCATATGGACTCGTCACTAGCTTTGCATGCAACATGCCCGGGATTTTGAAGTCACCAGTATACTTCACCCGACCATGAACTTTGTCCAAAGCGTCGATTCTTGTAGGACTTTGGCCAACAATTTGCAACTCGTCCACGCGTGTTCACTCCTATATCCAAATTTGGATATAGTATTTCCCAGGTTTTTCATATCATTCGTGAAGGCCAGCTTCAATTTGCCGAACAATTTCTTCACATATCTCGTGAGTTTTTAAATTGTCCTCTATAATATAACGAAAGTCATTTGAACTGCCTTCTTTAATAAGAGTTAAGAAATACTCTACAATCGCGTCGAATCCTCTAGCAACACCGACACTTACCCAATCTCCCATCTTCGTTTTATGTTCGCCGTCGTGATAGTAGGTCGTATCTCTTATATCTACCACTTTCCACTTTGATCCAATACTAATAACCTCTAAAATTTCTTCTGTTATGCCGCTTTCACGATTCATCATCCCAATTGCTGTATAACGCGTTCCACAGAGTTCAATTACAACATAAGAAAGATTCGATTTACTCATCTTCCATCTAATATGCATATCTTTGACAGGCTCAGAGCAGTAATAACGTAATGTGTCAACGACATGAATGAAATCATCCAAAATAACAGTTCGAACGGGAGCCGCTAAGTTCACCCTGTTCTTTTGCATAAGAATCAAATCAGGTACTGAGAGCTGCTTGACATTTTGATAAGCAGGTGCAAACCTGCGGTTAAACCCCACCATTAAAGCAAGGTTGTTTTTGTTTGCTAACTCAGCCAATTGTCGACTTTGACTCAGCTTATAAGAAAGCGGTTTGTCTACGTACACATGGATCCCATTTGAGAGCAACTCTCTCGCTATGTCATAATGAGACTCTGTTGCAGTATGAACAAATGCTGCTTCAATACCTGCGTCTAGAAGATCTTGAATCCTCGAAAACCTGCATTCTTCGGGAATGCGGTACCGGGTACCGATTTCATGAAGCACTGCTTCGTTTCGTGTACATATATAAGATTGTATATCGGCTCGTGTACCAATCACAGGCAGATATGCCTTGCTTGCTATATCTCCAAGTCCAATGATACCGATTTTCACAAGAATGCCTCCGCATCAACTATTGCTTCACCGTTACCAGTGTGCCATAATCCGTAAGTTTCCACACCATTTTTGCGCTCTCAATCGGCAATTCCACACACCCTACGCTTTGCGGCATTCCATAAGCAGCTCTTTGCAGGCCGTGTATTGCTTCCCCTTTATAAAAGAAACTGACATAAGGCACGTCTTTGACAGCATAGTGCTCTCCCCAAGGTGTAATCCCTTCCATCCCTTGCTTTATATTTCTCAGGTATATTACATGAGTTCCGTAGTGGGTTGCAGCCTTCTCTACTCCCGTGCTGCATAAAGACTTAAACACTGCTTTTCCTTCCTGCCAAACAGTTAGTGTTTGAGGAATTGACTGTTTTACAATCACATGTGTATAAGGCTTTGCAGAGAAAATATTGGCGCTTTCTGCCACTTCCAACATACGGAATACCTGGGGGCCAGCAAATCCATCAATTTGCAAATGATGTTCTTTCTGAAACGTCATTACGGCTCCTTTTGTAATCTCCGTGTACGTTGTCTCGTCCCATATTTCTCTGAGTTCATTAGGGGTATTTGAAAACCTCCAAGTCCACGTTCCAGCGCACGGTGTATCATATGTTCGTTCAAATCTTTCTGCGGGAGAAAATGCGTGAAATTCAACAGGTAAGTAGCCAAGTTCGGCAAGCATTTCATGAAGGGTCATCACAGCAGTAGAGTGGTCACCAACTGTTAAAACTGGATAAACCCTTTTTTCCGTATTTTCCATCTTATTTTTCGCAAAATATTGCCTTAGCACAGGTAAGGAAAATCCCCCAAAAAGGAAAGGAACCAAAGTGAAGAGGCCTAATTGAATCATCCATTTCTTCAAAAATCCCCATCCCCTCAAAACGGAAATTATAATTTCGGTTTAGGATCTGAGGGGATGCAAATAAATACGCTGGAAAATCCAGGTATTCATTGGTTCATTAATTAAATAGAGGCGGAATTAAATCCATTTCCGTTTTCTAAATTCAGCAAGCATCCAAAACGAAAGTAAAGCCATCAAAAGCACGACCCCAAGTGTTGCCCACCATGTATGCTGAAAAGGAAGCGGGACATTCATACCAAAAATCCCAGTAATAAATGTAAGGGAAGCTGTGAGGGTAGTTATAATTGTAAGTACACGGATTGTTTCATTTGTTTTAGCAGTTCCAAGTGACGAATACGTATCTAATGCGCCTTGCACTAAATCTCGGTACATTTCAATCGAATCCATAATTCTTTCCAAATGGTCGGATAAGTCCATAAAATAAGGCTTATTTTGTTGATTAACTGTAAACGAGTACGACGATGAATTTACATTTGCAAAAATACGCCGCTGTGGTTCAATCGCCTTACGAATCAATACAATAGTTCGTTTTAATGACAAGAATTCCTCTGTGATAGCCAGTGCGGGGTGCTCATACATTTCATCTTCCAGCTCATCAATACGAATCGAGATCCGATCCATGATTGGAAAATAGGTATCCGTAATCCCGTCTACAATAGAATACAAAAGATAGTCAGGTCCTTTTGACATATACGCTTCATCATGGAGAGACCGTGCAGCAATTTTGCCAATCGACGCAATCGCATGTTTATGTACTGTAATCACATAATTTGTTCCAAGAAAAATATTTAGTTCTTCGATTGAGATTTCCTGTTCAGAATCCTCGTTATACTTTAACGAATGCAGTTCAAAAAAATAATACCCCTCATAAGTGTCTACCTTGGATCTTGGAGACTCATGCATACAGTCTTCAATGGCCAAAGGGTGGAAATGAAAAATATCAGATATTGTTTTCAGTTCATTCGGGTCGTCCGGATTCCAATTATATATGTCAATCCATAGCAGGGATTTTTCTTCTTGTAAAAAGTCTTCAATATCTTGCAGATCAATGCCATGCATCATGATTTTATCTTTGGCATTATACAAATAAGATTTGATCAATCGGCCTGCTCCTTTCAAAAACGCCCACGCTTTAGACTGTCCAATTCAGATAGTTAATTTTCCTTCCCATGACCGAATGGAACAGTAAGGCCCCGAAAATACTATAGAGCACATGTTTTCACATGAAAAGAGGGCTTCTTTGTGAAAAAGACACTTTTTCGACTAATTTGTACAAGCTTTTTGGTTATTATTTTAACTTCAGGTATAACTGCAGAGGCGAAAACGGTACCAGTGCGGGTCATGAGTTACAATATACACTTTGGTGTAGGCATGGATGGTAAATATGATTTAGAACGTATCGCAAATGTGATTCAAAATTCAAAAGTTGACATCGGTGGTTTGCAGGAAGTCGATGTTCAATTCCAGCCGCTTACTCACTTGGATAATCAAATTGAATTGCTTGCGAAAAAGTGGAAAATGTACTAGTTTTTTGCCCCAGT
>JAKADF010000362.1 GCA_021820805.1 Bacillota bacterium | reverse complement strand
CCGATCTTCTTATTGAGGGAAGAGAACGGATTCTTGTCGATTGCGGACCAAAGCTTGATATAACAAAGAAAGCACTGCTTGAAGGACTCCATCGTATTCAGTTGTCAGTTGAAGATATTACAGGAGTTGTTTTAACACACGGCCATGTCGATCACGTTGGACTTACGTCAATGTTTCAAAAACGCAATATTCCCATTTACGGGCTTCCGAGCGTTTCATCTTGGCTTGACAAAGATTCTCCGGGGGAACATTATCGGTGTGCATTCCTTCAAACGTATTACCCCAAAATGGGTATGCCGTCTTCCTTTATAGAAAAGGCTTTTAAAGAGTATTTTTATTACCAAGAAATGAACGACCGGTCGGTAGTAGATGCAGCACTGATTCCGGGAGAACAGTTTGCACCATTGCCGATGTTTAAGATTTTGCATGTACCTGGCCATGCTCAGGCGGCGATTGCGCTCTGGTGTGAAGAAAGCGGTCAATTGATTATTGGAGACCAATTATTGCCCCATATTTCAAGCAATGCTTTAATAGAACCGATTCCCGGTGCAAGAAGTGGAGCAGAAGCAAAACGAACCAAAAGCTTAATTCAGTATCGGGAAAACATGAAGTTGCTCAAAAAATTACCAATTCAGGTTGTCTATCCCGGTCATGGTGAGATATTTACTCATGCGCATGATCTTATCGAACAACGCTTGGCAGAGCAGGTAAAACGTCGTGATAAGTTGTTGCGTTTGCTAACAGAAAAGGGGCATGCAACCGCCTTCGAGCTTGCGTGTTTGTATTTTCCAAACCATCTGGACCAAGGGTCCCTGATTCTTTCGGAGACACTTGGTCACTTGGATTGGCTTGAAGAAGAGGGTTTGGCCGTTTCACAAACAACGAGTGATGGGCTCGTTATGTGGCGTGCAGGCTAAACAAAATTAAGATTCGTTTGGTTGCCAAACTGCTTCACCATCTGCATATTGTTCTTTTTTCCATATCGCGACTTCCTTTTTGAGCCGTTCAATGAGCATTCGGGCGGCTCTAAATGCAACATCCCGATGCGGTGAAGCTGCTGCACAAATGACCGCTGTATCGGTAGGGTACAGTAGGCCGGCACGATGCCACAAAAGTGTTGTTACATCAGGAAATTGTGCTTTGACTTCTTGTTCAATTTTTCGCATTTGTTCCGTAGCCATTTCCACATATGCATCGTAAGTCAGGTGAATCGTCTGTCTGCCTTTTGTCCACTCACGAACAGTCCCGGCAAAAAGGACAATTCCTCCATTTCTTGCATCCTCCAAAAGTCGATATGCTTCTTCTATCCGAAGCGGAACGCTTGAAATCTTGCAGGATTCTTTAAGTATCATTTCTGGGCTGCCTCCGCCTACGGGCGGTATAAGTGCAATTTCATCTCCTTCATGAACGACTCTTGCATTGTCTGCGTATTCACGATTCACTGCAACCATAGTTTTATCTAAAAGGGCAGACACATCGGGCAAAGTTTCATATAAATATTTGCGTAAATCACCAATTGTTGAATCGACAGGGAGTTCAGCAATTAATGAATCCTTTTGCAAAAGCTCTGAAAAATTTGCAAAGAGACGGATTGTAATTTTCATGTGTTTCACCTCATGGCACTAAGTACAAAGATATAGTACAGTATTTTTGTTTGCATTTCTTTCAAAGTAAACGAAAATAAACATGAACTAGTACTTTATACCGCGTATTGTATTGGGGTTGAAAAATAATGGACGAATTCAATCATAGTTTAAGTTTTTCTCATTTCAGCAACGAAGGCAAGCCTAGAATGGTCGATGTGTCAGATAAACCTTCAACGACACGGATTGCAAAGGCTGAAGCCTTTATTGATATGGACATTGAGACAAGAAAAAAAATTGAGGAAAATGCTATCCATAAAGGGAACGTTCTTTCCATTGCAGAACTTGCGGGCATTATGGGCGCAAAGCATACTCCAGCGCTTATTCCTCTTTGTCACCCAATACCTCTTCAGAAAGTGGAAGTGGAATGCTCCTGGGTTGACGGGGCACGCGATGGTGTTGCCACTTTACGGCTCTTAGCAACAGCAAGGGCATTCTATCAAACAGGCGTTGAAATGGAAGCTTTGACGGCATGTTCAACAGCTGCACTTACAGTGTATGACATGTGTAAGTCAGTAGATAAAAGAATGCTGATTCACAGCATTCGGCTTATATTTAAATCTGGCGGCAAAAGCGGTACGTTTGATGTTCAAGGTGAGGCTTTACCAGAAAGATAAGACAGTTTGCTTTGAGCGGAGGGTATTCACATGAATGTTGTTATTGTAGGAGCTGGAGAAGGCGGATCACAATTGATTCGGACTTTGATGGATTATGAAGATATACACATTCAATGTGTTGTAGACAAAAATCCGCTCGCTAAAGGAATAGCATATGCAAAGCAAAACAGTATTGACACGGCAGGCGACACTAAGGAAGCCCTAAAAAGATTTGCGCATTCGGTTGATATTATTCTTGAGGTTACGGGTGATGAAGAAGTATATCATCAATTAAATTCATTCGTTTCTGATAATGTAACTGTCATATCAGGTCATGTGTTGCGCTTTTTCGTTCGATTAATGTCTGAAAAGGAACGCCTGATTAGTGAACTAGAAACGAGACAGAGAGACTTGGAACTCGTACTGAATTCGACTCATGACGGAATGATTGGCGTGGATGCAAGCGGGTATGTAACTTTATTTAACGCAGCAGCCAGTCGGCTGACAGGCGTACCGATTGAAGTTGCGCTTGGTCGCCCGGTTGAGAAAGTAATTCCAGATTCAAAATTACAAAGAGTCGCTGCAACTGGAATAGCCGAGCTTAATCAAGTTCAAAGGATTTACGAAACAGAGATAGTAACCAATCGAATGCCTGTTACAAATGAAATGGGGAAAATTATTGGAGCTATTGCAGTGTTTCGGGACGTAACCGAGCTTAGACAACTCGCTGTAGAAGTGACTAATTTAAAAGAAGTACAGCAACTCCTTGAAGCCGTGATTCAAAGTACTCAAGATGCGATTTCTGTTGTGGACAGACACGGAGAAGGTATTCTTATTAATCCAGCATACACAAGACTTACGGGGCTCCCGCCGGAAGAAGTCATAGGAAAGCCAGCAGAAGTGGATATCGCAGAAGGTGACAGCATGCATATGCGCGTCTTACGAACAGGGGAGCCTGTGAAGAATGTCCCAATGAAAGTAGGCCCGGCACGTAAAGAAGTGATTGTAAATGTCGCTCCCATCTTGGTAGGAGGGGAACTGCGCGGCTCTGTAGGGGTAATTCACGATATATCTGAAATCAAGCACTTAACGGAAGAATTGGCACGTGCAAAACAGCTCATTCGCTCAATGAGTGCAAAGTATACGTTTTCAGATGTGATAGGCAAAAGCCCCAACATGGTTTTGGCGATAGAGCAAGCAAAAAATGCAGCTCAAACGCCAGCTACGGTGCTTCTACGCGGGGAGTCAGGCACAGGAAAAGAGTTGTTCGCCCATGCCATTCATCACGAAAGCGATAGAAAATCGCGCCCGTTTGTCCGTGTAAACTGTGCTGCACTTTCTGAAAGCCTTCTTGAAAGTGAGCTGTTTGGTTATGAAGAAGGAGCATTTACAGGTGCAAAACGCGGGGGACGCCGAGGACTGTTTGAAGAAGCATCAGGCGGGACATTGTTTTTAGATGAAATTGGCGAAATTAATTTTGCGACTCAAGTGAAACTACTCCGTGCAATTCAGGAGCGCGAAATTGTTAGGGTGGGCGGAACAGAGCCTATCCCGATTGATGTCCGTCTAATTGCTGCGACCCACGTAAATCTAGAACAGGCTGTAGTAAAAGGTCTTTTTCGTGAGGATTTGTATTATCGCCTTAACGTTATTCCAATTGTGATACCGCCGCTTCGTTATAGAAAAGAAGATATTGAAGCAATAGCAACAACGATTGTATACCGGCATAACCAATTGTTTGGCCGGAATGTAGAACGGATCGATAAAAATGCTGTAACGCTGCTTGAAGCATACGACTGGCCAGGAAATGTTAGAGAACTCGAAAATGCAATAGGAAGAGCAATGATTAAAATGGCTTATGGTGAGACAGTCATGCTGGCGAGCCACTTGCCAGTACTCTCGACTGCTCCGTCGCAAGTGAATGTGGTGCCAGTTGTTGCTGTAAAGGATGGGGCAATCGTAGAGCGATTGCAGGATGTTATTAAACACGCCGAAAAAGACGCTATTATGAGGGCGCTTTCAGCATGTCATGGTAACAAGACAGAAGCCGCAAAACGGCTTGGGATTTCAGTAAGAAGCCTTTACTACAAATTAACAGAGTTAAATATTGA
>JAKADF010000361.1 GCA_021820805.1 Bacillota bacterium | reverse complement strand
TCAAGAGTTGAACAATTAATGGATCGATACCGTGAGCGGTTTGGACCCATTGGGGTATTCGAAAACAGCCTTTTTCCGGATATACCTGCTGTACTTAAAGCCCTGCGTTCAAAAGATATTCGGTGCTTTGTTGCAACCTCTAAACCGACTGTCTACGCGAAGAAAATTGTCAGCCATTTCGATTTGGATTCCTATTTTGATGAAGTACTTGGCTCTGAATTAGACGGTTCACGGGAAAATAAGCGCGAAATTATTGGCGAATTAATGCAAAGACATCATCTTAGCAAAGAACATACGCTTATGATAGGGGACCGGAAATTTGATATTCTTGGCGCAAAGGAACTTGAAATAAATTCAATAGGCGTTCTCTATGGTTTTGGGTCAGAGCAGGAACTCACAGAGGCAGGTGCCACACACATTGCGAGAACACCGCTGGATATATTGCAGTTTATTGACTGAAGCGACAGGTAAGGAATACTGCAGACCATGAGCATTCTTATTTTTGACCTAGACGGAACGCTAATCGATACATCTAAGATTGTTATTTCAGCTTTTATTAAAGCAATTCGGCATTTTCCGGATGTGACACTGCCGGCAGAAAAAACAATGCTTGGAACCTTTGGGCAGCCAGACTATAAGATTTGGGAAGTATTGATGCCAAACTGCTCGGATGAGGAAAGACGTGAAGCAGACGAGCTTTCGGGAAAATACATACAAGAAGGGCTTATTGAGAGCGTTGTTTTAATGGGAGGTTCTCGCTCGGTACTTGAACATCTGCAAAAACTTGGCCATACCTTAACAATTGCAAGCAACTGCGGTATAGACTATCTCAATAGTGTGCTTGACAGTCAAGGCATTCGCGATTATTTCAATCATCCTTTATGCCTAGAATCTGTCTCTGGGCAGAACAAAGCGGATATTTTAGCAGAACATATTCGTTTCTTTGGTAGCTCCGGTTGTGTTATGATAGGAGATCGATATACAGATATAGAAGCAGCAAAATATCATGATATTCCTGCAATTGGCTGCGATTTCGGGTTTGGAAACACACACGAACTGCAAGGAGCCAGTCAAATTATTCATCACCTCTCGGAACTACTGGATATTTTTGATTAAGGACATAAATAGGTTATCCGACAGAATCTCGCTTGGTTTTCTAAGCCTAGTGAAAAGGAGTAAATATATGAAGGAATATTTGGATCTCTGCCGGAGAATCTTGGAAGAAGGCACAAAAAAAGAAGATCGAACAGGGACAGGCACACTGAGCATCTTCGGACACCAAATGCGTTTTGACTTAAGTAAAGGGTTTCCCTTGCTTACAACCAAAAAATTGCACGTTAAGTCGATTATTCACGAGTTGCTCTGGTTCTTAAAAGGCAGCACCAATATTCGCTATCTGAAGGAAAACGGTGTCCGAATTTGGGACGAATGGGCTGATGAAAATGGAAATCTCGGCCCCGTCTACGGGAAACAATGGCGGTCATTTGCAGGGCCAGACGGAAAAACAGTTGACCAAATTGAGTGGGTGGTCAATGAAATTAAACATAATCCAGATTCACGGCGTCTAGTCGTCAGCTCCTGGAACCCGTCGCAGATTAGTGAAATGGCGTTACCACCATGCCATTGTCTGTTTCAATTCTATGTGGCAAATGGAAGATTGTCGTGCCAGCTTTATCAGCGTTCCGGAGACACATTTTTAGGGATCCCGTTTAATATTGCAAGCTATGCGCTGTTGACTCACATGGTTGCACATGTGACAGGTTTAGAAGCTGGAGATTTCATTCACACAATTGGTGATGCGCATCTTTACCTCAACCATTTGGAGCAAGTTAAAATTCAACTAAACCGAGATCCAATGGAGCTTCCAACGCTGAAGTTAAACCCAGAAGTGAAATCAATTTTTGATTTTACTTACGAAGATATTGAAATTGCAGGTTATAAAGCTCATCCACACATTAAGGGGAAAGTCTCTGTATGATAAGCCTGGTTGTGGCGTATACGGAAAATCACGTGATAGGCAAGAACTGCGGGCTTCCCTGGTATCTGCCGAATGATTTGAAACACTTCAAAAAGGTGACGAGTGGACATACTATCGTAATGGGACGAAAAACATATGATTCCATCGGCCGCGCCTTGCCTAATCGGCGGAATGTCGTATTAACGCGTAACTTAGCATTTCATGCGCCGAATATTGAAGTATTTCATCATAAGGAAGACATCTTAGCACTCGGAGATATAGACATTATCGGCGGCGCAAAACTATTTGAGATGTTTATGGAAGATGCAGACCGCCTGTATATCACTGAGATTCATGCAAACATTGAGGGTGACACCTTTTTCCCAAGATGGAATCATGATGATTTCGTGTTAATTTCCGAAGAACCCGGTGTGCTTGATGAAAAAAACACTTTACCCCACACATTCTACGTATATGAACATAAGTAATGCTGCCAAAGCTTTTCAGTATTACTAAGGAGAGACAACCGTGAATAAGCATCCATCAAAAACACGCGTCGTCGTTGGTATGTCTGGCGGTGTCGATTCTTCCGTTTCGGCATTGCTTTTAAAACAACAAGGTTATGATGTTGTAGGAATTTTCATGAAAAACTGGGATGACACAGACGAATCTGGCTACTGTACAGCAACAGAAGACTTCGAGGATGTTGCACGCGTTTGTGAGCAAATTGGGATACCTTACTATGGAGTTAATTTTGAGAAAGAATATATGGAACGGGTTTTTGAGCACTTTTTAGAGGAATACCAGCTTGGACGTACTCCAAATCCTGACATTCTTTGTAATAAAGAAATTAAGTTTAAAGAATTACTCGATCGCGCACTTGAACTAGGCGCTGACTACTTGGCAACTGGGCACTATGCTCAAGTGCGATATGAAAACGGATCGTATCAATTAATAAGGGCAGTCGATTCTAATAAAGATCAAACTTATTTCTTGCATACGCTCGACCAAGTCCCCCTAGCGAGGGCAATGTTCCCGATTGGGGGTTTGCCAAAACCACAAGTGAGAAAAATTGCAGCAGAGTTCGGCCTTGCTACTGCAAAGAAAAAGGATAGCACCGGTATTTGCTTTATCGGCGAGCGAAATTTTAAATCGTTCTTAAGCACTTATCTTCCAGCAAAGCCTGGTCGAATGGTAGATACAGATGGGGGCGTTATGGGCCAGCACGATGGGCTCATGTACTATACAATTGGCCAACGACATGGACTTGGCATCGGCGGTGAAGCGGACGGGAATGGAGAACCTTGGTTCGTCATTGATAAAGATTTAGAAAACAACAAGCTCATCGTTGCCCAGGGTTTCCATAACAAAAAGCTGTATTCTGACTGGCTCTCTGCATCGAAACTTTCTTTTGTAAAAGGCAGTGCGCCAAACAGCGAATTTCGGTGTACAGCGAAGTTTCGCTATCGCCAACCAGACCAAGGCGTGACTGTCCACATGAAGTCTGCGACTGAGTGTGAAGTCCATTTCGACGAGCCACAGCGGGCAATTACACCTGGGCAGTCGGTCGCCTTTTACGAAGCTGAGGTATGCCTCGGCGGCGGCATTATTGACGCGCGATTTTCTAATCACTAATGAACATCGTAAAGACGTATACTCTTACATTCCGATATATCTAGCATAGAGGCTGCGTGCATGGGCAATATCATCTGTTCCATGCACTAACGCCCTGCCATCCGCAAAAAGAGTGATTCCTACATCTTCAATTGAAAATCGAAGCAAAAATTCATTTTGCTTAACTTCACCAATCTTCAAAAGCCTTTCCGCAAGCTGCTTTAAAGATATATCAAGCGACTTTGTTGGGCGGACTTGAATGGTATGTCTACCGCACATGGAAACAGCTAGTGCGTCTTTCTGAGGGTTTAGAGCGTGAAATTCTCCTTTTGAACAACATACACAGTTATTATCTTTCAGTGGAAACTTAACGCTCCGAAACTCATTGCTCCACACATCTACATATGTTAATGAATTGGATAACCGCTCCAGATTACCAGTTAAATATTTAAGCGATTCCGCAACTTGTATTGATGCGATAATTGATACGACTGGCGCAATAACCCCGACTGTATCACATGTATCATGTCCTCCCCCTTGATCTTCTCCAAAGAGACACACTAGACATGGTGTAACAGATGGTCTGACAAATGCTGTTGTACCGTAGGAACTAACTGCGCCGCCGTAAGACCACGGAATTTTATGTTTAGCGGCAACATCATTAATAAGATAACGTACTTGGAAGTTGTCTGTTCCATCTAAAATTAAGTCCACGTCTGACAAGAGGGATTCTGCGTTCTGCCAAGTAAGATCTGTGATGACTGCTTCAATTTGAATGCTGG
>JAKADF010000360.1 GCA_021820805.1 Bacillota bacterium | reverse complement strand
GCATTGTCTTGGCCAAGACGATGAATCCTCCCGATACGTTGTTCGAGCCGCATCGGATTCCAGGGTAAATCAAAGTTAATCATGTGATGGCAAAACTGCAGGTTGATTCCTTCGCCACCCGATTCAGTTGCAACCAGAACTTGCATTTTTTTTGCAAAAAGATCTTTCATCCAATCTTTTTTACCACGCTTAAAGCCGCCGCGAAACGGAACTGCGGTGATTCCCTTTTTACGGAGCGAATACAAGAGAAAATCTTGTGTCGCCCGATATTCAGTAAATATAATGCATTTATCCTGGATTTGGTCTATAAGGCTAAGCATTCGTTCCACTTTTGTATATGTAGTTACTTTACTTGCCTTGTCCATAAGCTCGTCAATAAAAGAGATTTTTTCCTCATTTTTACTTTTTTTACGCATCTTTTCTAAAGAAATCATTGCTGCATATGGTGAACTGCAGATTTCTCGTTGAAGAGTAAGGAGAGGCAAAATGGATATCCGTTTTGCCTTGTGGTCTTCATATTCCAATTTAAGGAATTTATGAACAGCCTCGTATAGTTCAGATTCCTCAATACTAAAACGGATGGGAACAACTTCAACTTTTCTTGGTGGTAAATTAACGCCTCCATCTTGTCGATGATTTCGAATCATCATACCGGAAAGGGCCCGTTTCAAATTGCCTGCGGATTTTGGAACCCTCTTTCCATGAACGTGTTCTGAAGTGAATTCACGTGCGTTTCCAAGCCCTCCAGGCCGAAGCAAAGTGATAAGGGTATGAAGTTCTGTAAGCTCGTTCTGCATTGGTGTTGCAGTTAATAACAACATATATTTATTTGGTATTTGGTTTACCATTTGCCAGTTTTTTGTTTTGTTGTTCTTTAACTTATGTGCTTCATCTACAATGAGCATGTCCCATTGTTGCTGTAAAATCTGGCTTCGATGAGGTTCTCTTTTAGCCGTATCAAGAGAAGCAACAACAACTTCATATTCTGACCAGGTCCATACATTTCGTTGTGGAGTTGCCTTGATACGAAATTTTTCTTGTAATTCACGTGTCCACTGTAAAACTAAGGATGCTGGAACCAAAATGAGTATTTTGTGCGCTAGGCCTCGTACCATGTATTCTTTTAAAATCAGTCCTGCTTCAATTGTTTTGCCTAGGCCGACCTCATCTGCAAGAATTGCTCGTCCATGCAGATGTTGGATAACTCGTTTTGCTGTTTCAATTTGATGTTCAAGCGGAATAAAGCCCGAAATCTGTTCCAGACTCAACAGATCATCAAAATCATGAACAATTCTGGCAGCATTTGCATTTACACAAAGTGAAAACATGTCCCAATCACTGTTGCAAAGAGACACATTTTCTATGTATGCTTGAAACGCCGATTCGAGTTCACCTCCTTGCCAATCTATAGGGGGTGGTTCGAGTTGCGATGCTTTGTATTTTATAAATGGTTCCATTTTGCAATCCTCCGGCAGATTGAGTCGATTGGTGCAAAATCGTGTAAATAGTATGCGATAAATATCGAAAAATCTTTCATCGGATCGAAAATTTATGGTAGTGAACCAGTAAGAAGGAGGAATAAACGGTGGATTTAAAGACGACCCCTCTGCACGGCGTTTATAAGGAATATGGCGCTAAAACAGTGGGTTTTGGCGGTTTCGATATGCCAGTTCAGTTTTCCGGCATTATTGATGAACACGAGGCTGTACGCTCGCGCGCAGGTTTGTTCGATGTGTCTCACATGGGTGAGTTTGAGGTGCTTGGGGATGACGCTTTAGCGTTCATTCAGTATATGGTAACCAATGATGTTTCCAAATTGGAGGCAGGTATGGCGCTTTATTCTCCAATGACGTTCGAGCACGGCGGTTGCGTTGATGACTTATTAGTTTATTGTTTTTCAAAACAAAAATTTTGGATAGTTGTTAATGCAAGCAACATCGATAAAGATTTTGCATGGATAAAGCAGCATACTGAAGGTTTTAATATTCGATTATCGAACATTTCTGACAAGATTTCTCTTCTTGCGTTACAAGGTCCTTTAGCTGAAGAAATTCTTTCACCTCTTGTTCAAGCTGATCTTCATTCATTACGCCCATTTCATTTTGCTGAAACTGTCATAGAAAATATCCCCGTTGTAGTTTCCCGAACTGGTTACACAGGCGAAGATGGATTCGAGCTTTATTTTGATGGAGAGCATGCAGAATCGCTGTGGAAGCTTTTGCTGGAAAAAGGAGAGCCGAAAGGTCTTATTCCCTGCGGACTGGGTGCAAGAGATACACTCCGTCTTGAAGCCAGGCTTTCATTGTACGGTCATGAATTAACAGATGATATAACGCCTCTAGAAGCCGGAATTGGCATGTTTGTGAAATTAGAAACTGGAGATTTTATTGGAAGAGATGCCCTTCTTAAACAAAAGACGAATGGTATTTCGAGAAAGGTAGTGGGCATTCGTTTACTTGACAGAGGTGTTCCGCGCGGTGGATATGCTGTGTACGAAGCTGGAACAGATCGACAAGTTGGGACTTTAACGTCAGGTACGATGTCACCAACACTTAAGCAGCCTATAGGGCTTGCTCTGATTGATAAGTCTGTATCTGCTGTGGGTACCCGTCTAGATGTGGAGATTCGAAGTAAGCGGATTCCGGCAGAAGTGGTTAAGACACCTTTTTATAAAAGAGCGAAATAGGACTTCTTTTCATCCGACAAGGAGGCATTAGGTGTGTCGAATCGATTTAGCTATATTCCTCATACTGAGGAAGATAGACAGAAAATGATGGATTTCCTCCATATTGAGAATACTGAGGAATTATTCTCAGATATTCCAGAAGCTTTACGTCTTAATCGTCCTCTGAATTTGCAGGAAGCCATGTCAGAGATTACTCTCGAGCGTCATATGCGCTCCCTAGCAAATCAGAATGTAGATTTTGGACAGGTTATTTCATTTCTTGGTGCGGGGAGCTATGAACACTATCAGCCAAGTGCTGTAGATGCGATTCTTAGCCGTTCTGAGTTTTATACATCATACACTCCTTATCAGCCAGAAATCAGCCAAGGGATGTTACAAGCTATTTTTGAATATCAAACAATGGTCGCTGAACTGGCCGGTATGGAACTTGCGAATGCAAGTATGTATGATGGTCCGACTGCTATGGCAGAAGCTGGTATTGTTTGTTGTTCCCATACTAGACGGAACAAGCTGCTTGTTGGAAGAAATGTTCACCCCGAATATCGGGCAGTGCTGCAAACCTATTGCAAAGGTCAATCCATTGAGGTTGTTGAAATTGCATATGCCGATGGCTGTATTAATTTAGATGCATTATCCAATGCGGTTGATGACAAAACAGCAGGTATTTTAATCCAGTTTCCAAACTTTTTTGGGCAATTAGAAAATGTGGAACGAATTGCTGAAATCGCTCATGCTAGTGGAGCGCTTGTAGTAGTTGCTGCATACCCTATGTCTCTTGGGCTTTTAAAATCGCCAGGTGAACAAAATGCAGATATTGTTGTCGCGGAAGGTCAATCTCTCGGAAACAGCATGTCGTATGGCGGTCCATACCTTGGAATTATGGCTGCTAAAAAAGAGTTGATGCGCAAACTTCCTGGCCGTATCGTTGGACAGACAGTCGATCACGATGGTAACCGTGGATTTGTTCTCACTTTGCAAGCCCGTGAGCAGCACATTCGTCGCGAAAAGGCTTCTTCTAACATTTGTTCTAACCAGGCACTCAATGCACTTGCGGCAACCGTTTTCCTAAGCTATATGGGAAAAGAGGGTATGAGAGAACTCGGACTTCAGAACTTCCACAAAGCCCACTATCTATTTGAAAAACTAAAGGAGATAAAGGGTGTGGCGCCCGTATTCTCAAAACCATTCTTTAACGAATTTGTTTTGCAGTTTGAATGCCAGATAGATTCCATTCAAGACAAGCTCCTTTCGAAAGGTTTTATCTTTGGCCTTAACTTAGAGCCTTTTTATCCGGAACTCTGTAATACTGTGTTACTTAATGTAACGGAAATGAGGACAAAAGAAGAGTTGGATAACCTCGTGGAATCTCTTAGGGAGGTGCTTCAATGAGTTCGGTAAAAGCGATGGAGCCGCTCGTATTTGAGATTGGCGAGAATTCTAGAAAAGCCTATACACTGCCTGATCTAGATGTTCCTTTAACTAACCTGTCAGAATTAAACGGCTTTGTACGTGAGAGCGAGCTGCATTTGCCAGAGTTGTCTGAAGTAGATTTAATACGACACTTTACAGCATTATCTACTCGCAATCACGGTGTTGATTCAGGTTTTTATCCACTTGGTTCTTGCACGATGAAATACAACCCAAAGCGAAATGAGAAGATAGATCGGA
>JAKADF010000006.1 GCA_021820805.1 Bacillota bacterium | reverse complement strand
CCGATCTCATACACCATATTTGCGACAAAAAGTCTTATCTGCTTTGGCAAAACGCCAGGTAACGCTGGAGAGGACTTATCCGTGAGGCGCTTCCACGGCTCTTTTGCGTCATCGTCAATGGATGGATTCGCAATTCCTGTAATATCCCCACGAAGTTCGGCTTCCCGAACAATGGCTTCGACCTCAAAGGAGGTCATTTTTCTGAGCGATGACAGATACACCCATTGATCAGGGTATGGATGCCCATTGGGATCAATAAATAGACTGTTCCCTTCCTTACCGGCCAACCTTTGCAAAGGGAGTGCTATCAAGTTACCAAGTTTCTTATCTTTTGGGAGCGTGTCCTGATTCGGAAACATTCTATCATATGAATCTAGCCCGACCTGATGTCGCTTTGAGAGGGTGTATGTTAGCAGAGTTGTGCCTAGTCTCCTGGCGGTGCGGGCCGGAATCGGATCGTCAAAGAAAATCCACACATGACCGCCATTTCCTGAGCGTGACCGTTCTAAGGCAGCTGGGACACCGAACTCGTCACACGTTTGCAGAAAGGCCGCAGTGTCATCTTTCCACGCGGTTTTGTCAAAATCCACGGCCAAAAGCCAGCAGGTTTCATCAAGCAACAACGGATACAGCCCGATTGTCACAGGATGTTTCTCGTCCTGTAAATGAGCACGAATTGCATCATCGGTAAGCGGCATAGTGTCCCCAAAAGCTACCTCACCCGATTCGGTATGAATATACCGGCGTTTAGGGTAATACGGTGCCTTGCCATCCCGTTCTTTTCCTCGGATTGCGTATACGTCGTCACGGCCTCTAAAGTAGCTGCGAAATAACGCGACCTTTTCTTGTATTGTAGATTTTTTCGTCACTTGGTTCGAATCAATCGGTTGAGTAGGTTTCAAATCGTGATGGCCATACGAGGATTTGTATACTTCTTTCTCTGGATAAATACCGACAGAATCTTTCACGACGAATTGCCGAATTCGGGCTAGCTCTTTTATTAAAGCCGCATTTTGAGTCCGTAAGCGTTCATTCTCAATCTGTAACCTATGGTTCTCTTCACTTAACTTCTGAATGTCGCTGGACTCTGGAAGAAACAGCTTCAATTGTTTTGAATCTCGGCTTTTCCGTTGCATTGTTCCTCCATATAAACGCCTGCATGTTTATTATGCATCCAGTCACGGGAGGCGTCCCATTGTACTTAAATCTGCCTATCTGACTAAAACGTTTCAAGAATAACGGGGCTGCTCAAAGTTTCTGTTCTATGTCAGCCAGCGCCTTCCTCATAATTTCGTAGTATTGCGGTACTCTCGAAAAAATCTCGTGCGCTGTTTCTTCTTCGTATACGTGACTGGTTCGATTTCGATCATGTAACATCTGAATCCACAATTTCTCATCGTTTAACCACTTTGCCTGGTACGCCTTTTGAATCGCTTCCCGTGGCGTTCCGCTTTCGACTCCACTTTCCAAAAGTGCTCGTCTAAGCATTTTCCAAAATAATTCAATGCAAAATTCAAACCGCTGTATTGTTCCATCAATCACCAGGCTATTTTGTTCCATGACAGGACTATGGATGGCTTCTTCAAGTCTTGACAGTGCTCGTTTTAAATTTTCAACTGATTGATTTGTCTTTTCGTTCAAACATGACCACACCTTCACTTTGAATTCGATTTGCTAGCCCCACGGGAGCATGTTGTAACCAAATAAGGTCGATCGGCAGTAAAGTATTTGAATTATCAGCTATATAAGAGCACAACTTGTCCCACGTCAATATGTCCATATCTGGAGCATCTACAGCTAAGTCTATATCCGACCGTTCTTGGTTGTCACCACGAGCACGTGAACCAAATAGAATCAGACGGCGCACATCCGGAAAGACCCGAAACAGTGGCAATAGTCCTACCAGGCGCTCCAAGTTTACCGCTTTGGCCCTCGCTCGAAGTTCTTTATCATTTACATCGTCTACATCATCGAATCCTTCAAGCATACAACCTCACCTCTAGCAACATTTTAGCACGGAAACCACGTTTCCCAGAAGAAACTCTACTTGCTGAACGCATTTCTGCTGAGTTCGGTAAGCGAAAGAGTCTGGGTAGTTAGTGAGAGATGGAAGAAAGCAAACGTAATCTCCTACAACTGGCGAACCAACCACATGAGCTTGACGCCAGAAGGCTCTTGTATACATTACAATTGTTTTAGAGTCATTTGGGAACCGGCCTAATTAGTTCAGTATTTACTCGTTAACTTTTGTCAGACATAGTAGCGAGGTTTCGCTTTCTCCTTATGCTTTGACATACTTTTCGTTCATGTATTCTTTGCGCGTTCACCTTGACGGTAAGCTACTTTTGCCACTCAAGCATTCTCATATATTTATCTCTTTCGAAAACTCTCCTAAAAATTGATGAATCCTGTCATAATCGATTTTGTCTAATTCGTAACTTACTGCCCGGCAGTACGAATTCTTAATAATGCCACGCTGCCTTAAGATTTCTTTCTCAACTTTAATAAGGTATTCCGGGCTCTGCATCCAAATCGATAAATATGGAAGTAAACGTTCGTACAAATCGCGAAAAGATGCTTGGTTAGCTGCGTAATACTCCCACAACTTGTTGTATACCTCAACAAACGAACTACCTGGCTGTACACCATCCGCTCCCCGCAGAAATGCATCTGACATATTAACACCAGCATAGCCTACTAATGTCTGAATGGATTCTGTAATTTTTCGAAGCGCTGTTATATACACCCCGGGTGGCTGAGCCTCCACTTTAACACCGATAACTTGTGGATAATCGCGTTGAAGAGTTGCGAAGAAAAGCGGATCCAAATCTACACCCGATTCTTTCGGGGCATACTGAACAATGATTGGAACCTTTGCTACTTCCGCAATTTTCTCGATGTGTTTAATGATGGCAGGCTTAGATGGCCGCATAAAATAAGGAGGAAAAATGTTAATCGCATCAGCGCCGTCTTCCTGTGCTTTTTGTACACTCTGTCTTGCCAGTTCATAGGAGTGGTCTGTAATCGATACAATTCCAAGCACAGATGACGAAGATGTATATTGAAGAAAGATTTTTCGTAACGTATCACGTTCGGATTCTGACAGCTTATAGAACTCGCTTGCTATTCCAAACATCATGAGTCCTGAGACACCCGACTGTACCAAGTACTCCATCAATTTATGAAAACTTGTTTCATCGACACTTCCATCATTGTGAAACGGAGTGGATACAACCGGCAGAACCCCTGACAACTTGATATTTTTCATAATTAAGCCCCCAATGTATTCTCGTTACATTACTGGTTTTGAGCATAGACCAACGTAAATAGTTTATTTTATGTACTTCGTATTCATGATTAATCGGGTACTAATACTCCTTCATTTCTTAACCTTGTAATATCTTCAGAAGTAAAGCCTGCCTCTCGTAGAATCTCTATTGTATGTTCCCCTAGTTTTGAAGGAGGCCGATAGGGTTGGGGGTTCTGACCGTTAAACCGAATAGGCAATCCTGGTAATTTCAATTGACCTGCTTCCGGATGTTCTAAATTAATCAAAAGCTCGCATTCCTCAACCTGAGGGTTCACTTTCAGATCTTCATAAGTTTCAACTGGGCCTACCCATAACCCATGTTCTCTGAGATCATTTAATACCTCGTCAGCACTGCGGTTGGCTATAGAAGATTGAATAATACGATATATTTCATCGCGAAATATCATAGGATCCTTATTTGATAAAAGCCCTGCTTGTATTTTTAGTGCCTTTTCTACTGAGGATAAATCCCCCATTGCTATAACAATATATCTGTCATTTGTGGAATAAACCCCGTATGGAGGAGCCAGCAATGTATGACCGTGCATTTCTTTACCACGAGTTGGGACAACCCCAGCATTAAAATATGCGGACAATTCTTGGCATTGAGCATCTAAGAGACCACCCAGCATATTTACGTCTACCAATTGGCCTTGCCCCGTGCGCAGTCTGTGTATATATGCCGTTAATGCACCCTCTACAGCAAGATGGGAAGCAATGACATCAGTTGCATATACCGATGAAGGAATAGGTGGATCATTCAAACGGCCCACATTCCACATAACCCCACTCATTGCTTGTAATAACAAATCTTGACCTGGCAAATCTGCATACTTACCCGTTTGTCCATAACCGGAAATCTGAACATAAACAAGTCCGGGGTTATATTGAGAAAGATGTTCATAATCAAGGCCTAAACGTTTTGCTACACCGGGACGAAAATTTTGCAAAAAAATATCCGCAGTGGACACTAATCTAGCAATCACCTCGGATGAACCAGGTGTCTTAAGGTTTACCACGATTGATCTTTTATTTCGATTTAGGGCAAGAAAACCGATAGATATGTGGTTCACCCAAGCATTAGATATCGTATAATTACGGGAAAAGTCACCTGTTGGGCTTTCAACTTTTATGATATCAGCCCCCATATCTGCCATCCTTTGACTGGCGGCGGGACCAGCGAGTGCTATTGTGGCATCGACAACACGTATACCTTCAAGCAATTTTTTATCTTCCATAATTTCACTTCCTTTAGATTTTCAAAAACCTAACAAGGAATAATGAATTGGAAAAAGCTAAGATATAAAATAGAAAGCCTGGAAGGAGTTCATCCCTTAACCGCTCCAGATGTTAAACCTGTCACAATATATTTTTGAAGATAGAGGGTTACCACAAGGACTGGAAGAATCATCAATGTTGCAACAGAAGCCAATCCTCCATAATCTACCGTTCCGTAACTTACAAACTGCGCCGCTGCAACTGGTAATGTACCAGTGGATGCTCCGCCAAGTATAAGCGGGAAGAAAAACATGTTCCATGCGTTAATCCAGGCAAGTATTGCACCTGTAACGATTCCAGGAAGTCCGGATGGAATAATAATATAAAGCAATATCTGAATTGAATTGGCACCATCAATGCGCGCTGCTTCTTCAAGTTGCTTTGGCAAAGTTGCTAAATAACTGGCAGTTGACCATACTAATATTGGTAAACTTACAACTAGTTCTGCAATCGAAATTGGAATGAAAGTACCTAACAAATGGATATTCAAAAACATGACATACCATGGTACTACAAATCCCATGAATGGAAGCATACGTGGTAGGAGAATAACGACCCAGTCCCATTTAAGACGTAAAGATGCGATAGCGTATGCACTTGGTACACCTACAACTAATGCTAGAAGCATTGTTATGAAAGATGTCTCAACGGACGTCCATAATGCATTTAAGATATCTGTTGAAGAAATCATACCTACGTAATGAGAAATCGTTGGTATAAATGGAAAACCGATTTTCCCTGATGTGTTTACAGAGTTGGGCCGTAATGATAAAATAACCATCCAAATAAATGGAAATAAGAAGAAAACCATAGCAAGAGTTATTGTTAATCTTCTTATTAGCCCTACGACTCCACCCTTAGAGTTAATACTTTTTACTTTTGTAATGGAAATGGAACTTTGTAGCTGGCTTTCTGCAGGTGGTACCATCATTAGACCTCCACCTCACTTACTCTTTGTGCAGTTCTAGATAGTAATACAAAAATTGTAATAATGACAAGAAGTATACATGCAGTAGCGCTAGCATATCCGATATTATACTGGTTAAACATTTGTTGATAACCAAGGAAGTTTAAAGTGTTACTTGCATTCCCAGGGCCGCCGCCTGTTACAACAAATACGGTATCAAACAGCTGTAAAGAATCGATAAGACGTAATGTAACAGCGGCTAAAATAGTGCTGCGAACTAGGGGAAGAAAAATATGCCAGGTTAGGGTCCATGATTTCGCACCTTCAAATCGAGCAGCCTCTATTAGGTCGGAACTCACACTCTGTAACCCTGCATTAACGATGACAGCAATGAAAGGCGTCCATTGCCAAATATCAATTAAAGCAAGAGTTGGCAATGCCATTTTCGGGCTGCTAGTCCATAGCACTGTTTTACCACCTAATGCTCGAATTAAAACATCCAATATACCTAAGTTTGGATCTAACATCAGGCTCCAAACTAGTGCCATTGCAACTGGTGTAGACATAGTCGGTATTAAAAGTAATGTACGGCATATTTTATTCCAGCGAGTACTTTCCCGAAGTAACAATGCTAGCCCCACACCTAAAACGGTTTGTATAGGAACCGTGAAAACCATGAGAAGAACTGTATTAAGTATCGCTTTTTTACTAGTTGGATCGTTAAATATCGCCTTAAAGTTCCCCCAACCAGCAAAAGATAGATGACCTAAGTCAGTTAATGTCCAACTACTGAATGCCCCTATTATCGTCACAACAGTTGGCAAAAACACGAGCAGTATCATGACAACTAGTGTCGGTGATAGGAACCAGTATAGATGCCATCGGCCCCTATTCATTCAATTACCACCTCCAAAGCCCTTCAAAGATAAATACATAAGTCTCTTAATTATTTTTATTTGTAACAGAGGTGTTATCATATACCTCATTTCTTTGCAGCGTCCATTCTAGATTTGAGTTAAAGAAATAGAAGTTATTATGATGACACCTCCCAATTTGAAAACCACGAATATTCAGTATTTGTTTCTTGCACTTGAAACTATAATTACTTAAATTCTAACCTCAGCTTTTATTTACTTTGATTCAACAAAGCATCTCCCTGTTGATTTGCCGTAGACATTGCAGCTGTAGGATCCATACCGTTTAACACATTATCGAGTGCTGTTCCATAAACTTGTCTAAACGCAAGTGCCTGAGCCATTGGGGGAACCCATTGTGGGTACGCCACTTTCGATGAATCAAAGAATGCCTGATAAAAGTCTTTCTGACCGTGATCTGCTGCGTATTTCTGAGCTTGTGGATCTTGCCATGCTGACTCTCTAGCAGAGGTTCCGCCAGACCGTTGGAAACCTGTTTGCGTCTGTGGACTAGAGGCCCACTGCATGAAGTACCACATAGCTCCTGGATTCTTAGAGAATTTATTGATTACTAGGTCCCAATTGAGCATCCAAGGCTTTGGACCAGCTGCCCCGCCGGGAAGCACTGCATAACCAATCTTGCCGTTAACCTTTGAATCGGATGCTGTAATTTGCGAATTAAATGCACTATCATCTGTGAACATTGCTAACTTCCCTTGTTTAAAGAGCGGAACAACTTGTTCCCAGCCAAAATTTGCTTCACCAGGAGGAGCATATTGCATGAGTTGTTTGAAGAAATTCACAGCATCAATAGACGGCTTACTTGTTAAATCGAACTTATTATCCTTAAACCATTGCCCGCCCTCGGATGCATAGAAAACTGCTAACATAGCATTCCCTTCAGCCGCACTTGCACGAACAGCTACTGGATAAACCCCTTGGTAACCGTTTTTCGGCATCTCAGTTTGTAACGTTTGTGCATCCTTAAGCCATTCATCAAATGTTTTTGGCGGTGTCAAATTTAGCTTCTGAAAAATATCTTTTCTATAGTAAAACAGTTGAACATCATCATTATACGGGAGCCCCCAAGTATGCCCGTTCAGTTCGCTTCCTTTACGTGTCGATTCAAAAAGATCATTATAGTTAAAATCGGATGAGAGGTCGTTTTGCAGATAAGAGTCAATCGGCTGGATCCACCCTGCATTCGTTTCAGTAAATAGGTCGACAACTGGTTCAATTGTCCAGCCATCATACTGAGACGACCTCCCTGCTGCGATTACAGACAATTTAGAATGGTAAACACTCTCTGGATACTGCTCCACTTTCACATTGATTCCTGTTAAGGCTTTGAAATCTGATAAGTGATCTACTAGATAGTTTGACTGTGGATTTTTGGCTAATAGTACATTGATAGTCGTCCCAGAATATTTTTTCCAATTAAGCCCTGAAGCTGAGCTCTGTGAATTTGACGTAGCGTTACTTTGCTGACTTTGTTGGCTCTGATTGTTTGAGGAGCTTCCACAACCGGCTAAGGCACCTGCTAAAAGTATGGAACTTCCTAACGCAATAGAGGCTTTTCGGGCAACAAACCTCTTCATTTTTTATCCCCCTTATTTTTTAATTCTCAAAATTCAAGTTTAATCATGAATAATCGTTTTTAAGTCATTTTCGCCCCTCCTACACCTAGCATTTCATATATACAAATCCGATTTTATGTTTGTGAATAAAGCGTACATAACAAAACCCTGCATGTCAATTGAATATATTGGGAATAATCATATTTTTCAGATTATATCAACGAATTAAATTGGAATACAATTATCTATAACTGATGCTGGTATTTCAAATAAACTCCTTCCCCGATAAAATTCTTTCAGTTATAATTCGTAATGCAGCTCCTTGTCCCCATACGTTAACCTCGGTGTAAAAACGCATATAACGGTCGGAATCATCACCTGGTGAATCTGCGGACCAACTACATGCAGATGCATTATAGAATCCTCCTTCATCGTTAATATGTTTACATACATAACCCCAAGCTAGGTTTGCAGCCTGTTCATATTCATCCCCAAGAACGCCTAATCGAACTCCTTTTTCAAAGGCAGCTCCAAACATTGCCGCAGTAGAACCTTCAAGCGGGGCATCAGAACGATGTATCAAATTACGCCAACAGCCTGTAGAATCTTGATAGTTTAAGATAACCTTTGAAAGTTCTTCGAATTTCTCAAGAATGTACGAACGTTCTGGATGGTCTTCCGGAAGTAAAGCGTAAGCATCTATTAGACCAAGATGTGCCCAAGCAACACCACGCCCCCAGCCAAAACCACGAATTAAAGAATTGCTTAAATCCCTTCCTTGTGGAAATAACAGCGTTTCTTTATCTTGAAGGCAGTTAATATGTGTTCTAATGACATACATACCCCAGTCTATATACACTGTTTTATTGGTTATTCTTGCGAGAGAAAAGAAAAAAGTCGGTAAATGATATAAAGAATCAACCCAAATGAAGTTGCGAAAACGAGGATTATCGGGTAAATATATTGGCCCTTCCGGTTTATAAGACCGCGGTACTTCGTTATTTAAATGATTTGCAAGACGCTCAGCCATTTCAAGATATTGATGCTGTTTCGTAATTAAATGCACCTGAATCAATGACTCACTTGGACAGACAACATCGTTCCAGGTTATTTGCCCATTCAGAACCCACCTTTTTAAATACTCTATCATATGGTTTCTGAATTTATCTACATTTAATATTTCTGAAGCCTTAAACATGCCATCAAAAGCAATACTATCACCCCAAAACCATACGGTAAAATCAAATCTCATTGTACGTTCAGCAACCATCGCCAGTAGATCTGTTGCTGTTTCAATCAAACTACTTTGTTCTTTATGAATTCCCGTCATATTTTAACACCTCCCTGAAAGATACTTATCCATTAAAATTAGGCTTTCTTTTTTCCTGGAATGCAGCAATTCCCTCCTTTGCATCTTCTGATGTAAAGCAGACCGAAAATAATTCGTTTTCGTAATGCATACTAATCTCAGGCGGCGTTGATAAAGACATTCGTACTGCCCGCTTTGCTAACTCAACCGCTAGCGGGCTATGCTCTGCAATCGTTTCTGCAAGCTCATAAGTCTCTTCTTCCAGCCGCTCATCGGGAAAAACCCCTTCAACAAGACCTATCTTTTCAGCTTGTGCGGCATCGATAAACTTGCCTGTCAATATTAACTTCATGGCTTGCCCATAACCGACAATACGCGGTAAGAATGTTGGTGAACCTCCTCCTGCAACCCAACCATGTTTAATTTCTGGGGCACCGAATACCGCATTCTTAGATGCGTACCGAATGTCCGCCATTAAACAAAGTTCTAACCCGCCTCCCACTGCATATCCTCGTATCATTGCAATGACTGGTTTCCGGATTAATCGAGTAACATACGTGTAATCCAAATCGCGGTTACGAATTTTTCGAAAAGAGGCATTGACATCCAGACTATTCAGATCACTTCCTGCACAAAACGCCTTTTCTCCTGTTCCTGTAATGACAATTACCCTTAACTTATCATCGTCATTAATTTCATCTACCAAGTCCCTGAGTGCCCTATTCATTTCCTTATCAAAAGTGTTCAGCTTTTCAGGTCTATTCATTTTTATAGTTCCTATATAGTTGTTTTTTTCAAATTCAATCGATTCCAAATCTATCATCTCCCCGTGCGCCTCAATATCCTACCTCAAATCAGCCGATATCAACTAGAACGGCTTTCTTCATTCCATCCATCTTCATTTTTGTTTTCATGATTGAGGTTCAGTAATTATACCCTGTTCTAAAAATTCAGTTATTTCACCCTCGGAAAATCCTGCCTCTTCTAAAACCTCTCGGCTATGTTCACCTACTGCTGGAGGGGCAAGTCTATATGTTGGCGGAGTACTGCTATAACGAATTGGGGTTGCAACAATACTGAAATCCCCCCAATTTGGATGATTCATCTTTTGTATTAGTTTATTATGAATTACCTGTGGGTCCGTGACCATTTCTTCGAATCCATGAACAGGAGCACACCAAATATCAGCCTCAAGCAAGTGATCAACCCAAAAAGACAATTCTTTTGATTGAATCTTTCTCTGAATAAGGTCCTTCACCAAGTCCCGATTTTCGTAAGCAGCTTCAACCGATGTATACTTTGCAATACTTTGTTCTTCTATAAGATCTGCTAATTTTTCGAGTGGATTCATTGCTATAGCAAGATATTTGTCATCAAGAGTACGATAGATTCCATAAGGGGCCGATAACCAAGGAGCTGCTACTCCACTTGCACTACGATTGAATCCTGGTCTCGGATGCAAGTTTAAAAATGCGGACACTTCTTCTTGCTGGAGAGCCACCAGACTGCTCATTAAATCAACTTCAACTTCCTGACCTTCACCCGTTCGGTACTTGTGCAAAAGAGCTCCCATAATGGCTAGCGCTAAAATGATCGATGTTACACCATCAGCAACTGTACTTGCGGCTGGAACAGGTTGCCCATCTGTACCATTCATCAAAATCATGCCTGAAACTGCTTGTGCTAATAAATCTTGGCCGGGGCGAGAGCGATATGGCCCTGTTTGGCCATAGCCGCTATTAGAACAATAAATGATATCTGGTTTAATCTTTTTGAAATCTTCATATCCAAACCCTAATCTTTCTAATACTCCTGGGCGAAAATTTTGAACGACTACATCTGCCGTTTCGGCTAGTTTATAAATAATGGTTTTAGCATCCGGATCTTTTAAATCGATTGCCAAGCTTCGCTTATTTCGATTCATCGCTAAATAAAAAGAGCTTGCACCTACATCCGTGTATTTTCCGAACGCAGGAAAGTGACGTTCCCAATCTCCACCTTTTGCTCTTTCAACCTTAATTACATCAGCGCCTAGGTCCCCTAGAATTTGTGTTCCCATTGGACCAGTTTTCATTTGCGAGAAGTCCAAAACCCGAATTCCGCGTAGAATTTGCTCCAAAGTTAAACATCTCCTATTCTTTTTCTTCCTATTTAGTTGAAGGTCTATTTCGCTCATAAATTAAGCTAAAATTGACCAACCCCCATCGACAACAACTAAGGTGCCCGTCATATATGCTGATGCATCAGAAAGTAGGAATTGCACTGGCCCTAATAAATCTTCTACTTTCCCTAATCGTTTCATTGGAATTCGGCTTCGCATCCAATCCATTTGTTTAGAGTCACTTAATACAGACTTAATAAGAGGTGTAATAATTCTTCCTGGAACTAAAACGTTTACGCGAACACCGTATTCTGCCATTTCTGCTGCAAGTACTCGACTTAACTGTGTTAGACCTGCTTTACTCGCTGAATAAGCTGCGTTATTTGGATAGGCAATTTCAGTTGAAAGTGAACCAATTGGAACAATGCTTCCACCGTTTTTTGAAAGAGACTTGCATACGGATTGAATGCTGTTAAAAAAGCCAGTCAAATTTGTATCTAAAATCTGTTTCCAATTCTCTGCAGATACATTTAAGAAAGGTTCTCGAATATTCATACCGGCAGCCAAAACTGCACCATTTAAGGTGCCAAAATTTTGTTCAGTTATTTTAATTGCAAAATCTAATCCTTTCTGGTCAGTCACATCAACCGATTGAATCATCAGATTCCCAGGGAGATTAGTGGACTCCACACTTAATTGCTGAAGTTTTTCCATGTCGCGTGAAACGGCCATTACGTTAGCACCAATATCAAGTAAATGCAAAGCTATGGCTTTGCCAATCCCTGAACTAGCACCCGTAACAAAGTAAGTTTGTCCTTCTATGCTAAACAACTCTATTTGCACAACATAACCTCCTTTACCTACTGAGCTTTTAAAAGAGGTTAGCGGCCCATAAAATTTGGTTTACGCTTTTCTTTAAACGCTTTAACGCCTTCTTCTTTATCCTCGGTGCTGAACGTTATATGGACAAGCTCATTTTCATAATCGAGTCCAGATTCTATTCCTATATTCATAGACATTCGCACAGCCTGTTTAATAACTTGTGTAGCAATCGGCGCTTTTTGTGCAATTTGATTCGCCAATTCGTAGGTTTCTGTCTCTAACTCATCTGCAGAAATAACTCGATTTACAAGCCCAATTGATACTGCTTCTTTTGCATCATAAGTACGACCACTAACTAACATTTCCATAGCATTGCCGAATCCAATTAAACGCGGCAAAATTTGCGATGCACCCCCTCCGCCAATCCATCCCCAATTTACTTCTGGCGTTCCAAACTTTGCAGTCGGATCGGCAAAACGCATGTCTGCATTTACCGCCATTTCAAGCCCGCCACCTAAGCAATAGCCACTAATCATTGCAATTACTGGTTTACGAATCCTGCGAATAGATCTTGTATAATCGTTCTTTCTGACTCGGAAGTCCCATGGGGTAGGATATTCATCTAGAGATTTTATATCGCTCCCGGCACAAAAGACCTTCTTACCTCCTGTTAACACTACAACCCGACAATCATTGCTATTATTTAATTCATTAACAATATTAGATAATTGACTAGCCATTTCTGGTGTCATTGCATTCAACTTATCTTCTCTTCGAATTGTAATCGTACTTACATAGTCTTTTGTCTCAACCGTTATCATTTGGAGAAACCTCCTTTTTAACTTAGATACGGAAAGTTTTTGGCTTATTCTGCTGAATTACGCCTAATTGCTTTATTTCATCAATTTCTGTATCACTTAGGCCAATTTCTCTCAAGACTTCGTAGTTATGCTCACCTAAATCAGGCGGCGGCAGGCGATATGAAACTGGGGTTTTTGAAAATGAAATTGGATTAGCAACAACTTTCAAAGCGCCATACTTTTCATGGTTTATAGTCTGAACGGTTTTATTGTGTAGAATCTGAGGGTCCTTTACTACGTCGTCATAATTGTTTACTGGCCCGCACCATACATCATGTTTATCGAGATGTTTAATCCAATCTTTTGTTGTTCTAGTCTTTAAAACATCTGCAACAATTCGAAAGATTTCATCTCGGTACTTTTGACCATCCTCCCACTTGGTAAACTTTCGTAAGTCATCACACTCTAAAGCATCCGCAAGCTTATCAAAAGGAGTCATTGCCAATGCCAGATAACCGTCCTTGGTAATATGAATGCCATATGGACTGTTAATCAGCGGATGGGCAAGGAGTTCTTCGCTCCGTTCTGGACGTTTACCAGTATTCAAATAGGTCGTAAACTCCTGTATTTGAACATCCATAATCGAACCTAAAAGACTAACTGAAATTTTCTGACCCTCTCCGGTTTTCTCACGGTAATATAATGCGGTCGTTATACCTGCTAATGCTAAATTCCCTGCAGAGGCATCAACAGCAAAAGTACCAATTGGTATTGGAGGGTCACTTGCTCTACCAGCATTCCATGTTACTCCCGATAAAGATTGAATAATTAAATCTTGCCCTGGACGGCTTGCGTACGGTCCGTCTTCTCCATATCCTGTAATCGAACAGTATATTATTTTGGGGTTTATTTTTTTTAAGGTTTCATAATCGACACACAGCCTTTTTGTAACATCAGCTCTAAAATTGCTTATCACTATATCAGCAGTCTCAACCAAGTTATAAAACAATTTGAGTCCTTTATCTTTTTTCAAATCCAATGTAACACCGCGTTTATTACGATTTAGTGCAATCAGCGACGAATTGAAATCGCCAACCCATGCATCACCAATTGGGCGTGTTCGAGTCCACTCCCCTAAACCTGGCGGTTCGACCTTTAAGACATCTGCTCCAAAATCGCCTAATTTTTGTGAAGCCATCGGTCCTGCCATATGATGAGAAATGTCAACAACACGTATCCCATCCAAAGGTCCATTGCCCATCGTATCACTCCCTTTTTGATTCAAGGAAACATGCTGTTTTTAACAGTAAATGGATACAAATTTAAAAATTTGATAGATTATTTATCTGTTGAACTGTTTCCGCAATTTCACTACTATGACGGAGAAAATTATGAATGACATTCCCGGCCTGCTCTTGAAACATGTTATATCCTCTGCATCTTGGACGAAGATAACTGAGATCGAGCGTACGAAGTGTTTGTTCAAAAAAGTTGTTTGAAGCAAGGTTAACCGTTGGATCTATCCACGCCGAGCGATGGGCAGGCTGCCCACCACATTCAAAATAGATGGTCTTTTGAAATTCCCCGCTTGCTATAAAACTTGCCACGCTAATTGACTCTTTCTTATATTTTGAAAATTGTGATACCGAAATGCCTACACCACCTAGAACACCTCCTCTTGGTTCGTCCCCGTAAGATGGTATGTCAGCGAAATGAATTAAATTTTTTGCATAGCTAGATCGCGAGTAATTCGAATAGCCAAAAAGAAGTGGCACATAGACAACCTCATCCGTAGATGACATTAGATTCAAAGTATTAATTGGATTCATATTTAAAGAGTTTGGATGGACAACTTGGACTAACTTTTTTAACAAACTTAAGGCATCTTTACCCAGTTCAAAATCAATCTTTAAAGAAGACTCTGTAAGAAATTCAGTGCCGCCTATATTCGCACATATGGACAAGAAACAGCAAACAGCATCTGTAGGCATTAACGGCAAAGCAACCTTTCTACCATTTGGAAGATTCGAAGCTAATCTCAATACTTCTTCCCAAGTGCGAGGAACACAAAACCCAAATTCCTCCAGTAAATCTTTTCGATAAGCAGCTACTTGAGCAGCTGCATCAGCTGCTAATGCCCACTGATGTCCATTCCACGAGTAACTACTAAAACTTTTACCTACCGTATTTTTTTCCTGATCCTTAAGGTAATCTTCAGAAAGCCATTCATCTAATGCAATAAAAACTTTCTTTTCCGCAGCTGTACCAATAAAGGGATGATCAATCATTAGTAGATCATATTTCTCCACAAGCGGCTCTATTGGTGAATCACCAAAATCCTTTAAAGAACGTACATCCCATTCCACATGAACTTCAGGATTAATGCTTTTAAAGCTTTCACTCGCTGCTCGCACTGGTGCGTAACCACGCGTGTGATCCCAAGTGATTCCTTTTAGATGCGGCACAATTTACACCTCTTTACTTTACATATATGAAATTAAATTTACATATACGTAATTCATGACCTTAAAATACTCCCTATATTATTTTTTGTCAATTCAAATAATTGAACCTATACTGTTAAAATGATTGACAAATTGCTTTAGAACATGTAAAAATTACAAGACGGCAATTCGAAATCAGAATATTCAAATTCTCTTTGACATACTGCGATCTATTATGATATACTTTCGGTCGCTATATATTTTTGGGAGGCAGAATAATTTGCAAAAAGCATATCAAGTGCCTTCAGTCCACAAAGCCATCGATATTTTAGAACTATTGCGAGATTGTAAAAATGCAACCTTTCGTGATATATGTGAATCACTGCATTTCGCCCCAAGCACCTGCTATAATGTGCTGAACACCCTTCAGGAAAGAGGTTTCATTAGAAAGGATCCGAATACTGCCGAATATTCGCTAAGTACTTCTCTTATTCAGTTGGGGCTTCAAGCCTATAACAATATTGATCTTCGCGAGATTGCAGTTCCAATAATGAAGGAACTCCATGCAATGTTTGACGAAACAGTTTACCTCACAATACTTTCCTCACCTGCGTATGAGGGAATCGTTATTGAAAAGATAGACAGCCTTCACGCAATAGCCCTTATTCGGCAAATAGGCGATAAGGTACCTCTCTATGCAAGCGCAACAGGAAAGTCTATTCTGTCTGGATTTACTGATACACAACTCAATCAATATCTAGATTCGATAAATTTAGTGGCTTTTTCTCACACCACAATATCTGATAAAGAAACATTAATTGCAGAAATTAATCGGATTCGTGAATGTGGGTACGCAATTACACGCAATGATTTAAATGATGGCGCATCTGCAGTTAGCTCACCAATCAAGGATTATTCTAATGCTGTGGTAGCTGCTGTAAGCTTAGCGGGACCAGTGGACAGAATGGAAGCCAAGATTCCCGAAATGATTCCGTATGTAAAACAGACCGCGATGCGTATTTCGAAACTCATTGGTTATAAAGAAAGCTAATCTTTATGATGCATTTCGCTGTCGATATCCACTAATCTTAGATTGATCCAAAATAAAACGGGCATACCGCCCGTTTTATTTGCTCATATATACTGAGTGTATGCAACCCTATCATTGAATCGTTGATTCTTCCTCCCCAAAACAACGCCCATAAATCCACTTGTAGCCGTCTATATTGATTTGTCTTGAGTTTCCGATTGTCTGTGGATCATCAAATGCTGCCTTTGCATACCGCTCAATCTCTTTTGGATTTACGCCTTGTTCGATGAGAGATGGTACATTTAGCTCTCGGACGAGTTGTTTATCTTCGAGTATCGATGCTTTTGATGCTACGTCGATGCTCATGCCGAATGTATTAACGTTAAGTGCCTCGGCAATTCGGGCAAACTTCTCGGGTTCACCCATCCAGTTGTATTCCATGACTAGAGTGAGCATGGCTGCGACACATTGGCCATGCATTACAGCAACCATCCCGCCGAGTGTCTGAGCCATGGCGTGCTCCGGTTTTTCAGTATAACAGTGATGTACAAGCCATTGCTGTATATAAAACTCCAAAAAAAGTCTAGGTTTCCGGATTAATTCCAGAATTCCAGACTGCACATTAATAGATATTTTTACATTTCTACTGAGGATAATGAACGCCCATTTTAAATTGATGTGAAAATCATTGAACATTTTGTACATAAATTTATTAGTCGTTTAGTATGTGGGAATCTAGCATCGGTTATCTAGGATTTTTGTGATAAAGAATTATCAGTTGGCTCAGGCAATCTTCGATATGGGCTTTGGTGAAATAAGGCGGCAGTTGGAGTACAAATCTGCCCGGTTTGGGGCTACCTTGTTTTAGAGCAAGGAGGCCTTATTTGAATTGCTTTGACGGAATTTACGTTTTCCTGAAGGTGAATGATTCACAAGATAGATGCCAATCACAATTGAAACAAGTCCAATCACGAGTGATATATTGACGGGTTCGTGTAGCCAGACTGCTGATACGATAACAGATAGAAGTGGAACAAAAAATGTCCAGGCTGCAACTTTACTAAACTCTCCGAGATGAACAAGTTGTAGATATGTAATCCATGATAACGTTGTTCCGATGAGAAACGAATATGTCAAACTAAACACTAACTCACCTGTGAAGTGAATTTGCGAAAATGACTCTGTAAAGGAACCAATTGTAGTTAGTACAATACCCCCAAAGGTGAACGGAATTGCAACAAACCATAGCAAATCTGCCTGACCTTGAATACGTTTCCAGTATACGGTGCCGAGTGCCCAGGACAAGGCAGACAAGATACTAAGTATAATACCGACAATGGAAATGTGGCCTTCAATCCCTTTAATGCTGATAGATGCTATACCGATGAATCATCGTGTGGAAAAACATCTCTCCAAAGATTGCATTACTGCTTTAAAGCAATACACATGGCCAGGGAACGTCCGTGAGTTAAAAAACATAATCGAAAATATTGTCGTTTCTATCCCTTCCGACTACGTGGAAACCTATCATCTTCCAGCAACAATGCAGACCCATGATTCAAGCCATGAAACAATGACACTTAAATCAGCTGTTTCACAGTATGAACGTAAACTCATTGGGGAGGCACTACAGACAACTCCCTCTATTCGACAGGCTGCACGGAAACTGGGTATTGACCATTCGACTCTAATTAAGAAAATGAGAAACCTCTGCATCAAGAAAGAAGATTAATGGGTAGGTATAAGAAGTCTGTGAACTACGCAAGGGTCGACCAATAAGCGACAAACGCCCCGTTTTCTTTACAGGGCGTTTGTACAAAAGATAAAATCTAAATTCTCTCTACAATCATCGCCACTCCTTGGCCTCCACCGATACAAAGTGTTGCTAGTCCAAGGCCAAGGGAGCGCTTCTCAAGTTCATGGAGAAGCGTCACAAGAATGCGCGCACCACTTGCACCGATTGGGTGCCCAAGCGCAATTGCTCCACCATTTACATTTACTTTCTCTTCATTAAAACCAAGTTCACGGGCTACAACAATCGACTGGGCAGCAAATGCCTCGTTTGCTTCAATTAATTCGATATCATTAATTGTTAATCCAGCTTTTTGTAATGCCTTGCGAGTTGCTTGTATTGGGCCAAGACCCATATAGGCCGGATCTACTCCGACACTTGCATAGCTCACAATTCGAGCCATCGGCTGTACGTTTAGCGATTTTGCCTTTTCACGACTCATAACAACAAGTGCAGCTGCTCCGTCATTGATGCCTGATGCGTTTCCAGCCGTTACCGTCCCATCCCGCTTAAATGCCGGATGCAGCTTAGATAAAGCTTCAACAGTTGTCCCAGGACGAGGAAATTCATCTTTCTCCACTAGAAGAAGGTTACCCTTCCTTTGCGGAACAGAAACTGGGACAATTTCACTGCTAAATTTCTCTTCACGGATTGCTAGTTCTGCTTTTTGCTGACTTTTTGCAGCAAACTCATCTTCCATTTCTCTCGTGATTTCGTACTTTTCAGCTACATTCTCGGCTGTTATGCCCATATGCACATCCGTAAAAGCACACCAGAGACCATCGTGGATTAAACTGTCAACAATCTTTTGGTCCCCCATACGGTATCCAGTGCGTGCTTTTGGAAGAATATATGGGGCATTTGACATACTCTCCATTCCACCAGCGACAATAAAATCATTATCGCTGCAGCGAATTGCTTGTGCTGCGAGCATAACCGCTTTTAGGCCGGATCCGCACAACTTATTAATCGTTACAGCCGGGACTGAATTCAGAAGGCCGGCTTGAATCGAAGCTTGCCGAGCTGGATTCTGTCCTAACCCAGCCTGGAGCACATTCCCCATAATCACTTCTTCTACAAAATCTGAGTCTGCACCCGCCCGTTTCAGCGCTTCGGTAATAACAACTGAACCTAAACGGACAGCGGACAGCGACGACAGTGAGCCCATAAAGTTCCCAATAGGGGTACGTACAGCACTGACAATTACAGCTTCATTAGACATTTATGATTCTCCTCCGTCAAAAGAAAATCTTATTGAGCCACATATCCACCATCAATCACAACAGCTTGTCCAGTAACACTTCTTGCTTTATCTGAACAAAGGAATAGAACATAGTCAGCAATCTCAGACGGATCAAGTAATCTACGCTGTGGGACGAGCGGATAAATCACTTCTTCAAGCACACTTTCTAGTGCAACACCTCGATTTTTAGCGAGATCTTGCAATTGGTTTCGGACAAGTGGCGTATCCACATACCCTGGGCAAATGGCATTCACAGTAATTCCGTACTGTGCGCCTTCCAGAGCCGCTACCTTTGTAAGTCCAATTACGCCATGTTTTGCGGAATTGTATGCAGCTTTTCCAGCAAAACCAACCAAGCCATTGATGGATGCCATATTGATAATACGGCCAAACTTCTGTTCCTTCATGTATGGGAATGCATATTTCGTTGAAATAAATGGGCCTACCAGCATGAGTGAAATCAGCGCATTAAACTTTTCTACCGGAAAATCTTCAATCCTTGAGACAAATTGCATACCCGCATTGTTAACCAGAACATCAATCGATCCGACTGTTTCATGGGTAAATGCAAGAAGGCTTTGGATATCTGTTTCCTTACTTGCATCTGCAGCGAAATGGCGCACTGTATATCCATTTTCCGCTAATTGTTTCGTAACTGTTTCTAGTTTTGCTTCATTTAGATCAGATAGGACAACATGTGCGCCGTTTTCTGCAAATTTCGTCGCTATTGAAAGGCCAATTCCACTTGCTGCGCCTGTGACAATTACTGATTTTTCTTTAACCACTATCGCCATCTCCCTGAACTTTAAAAGAAAATATTAGACAAGAACCATTTCACGTTTTTGTTCAAATGAAATTGTCTTGACGCCATCCTTCGGTACGATGAGTTTAGGCTCGGTAATCTGTTGGATCTCTTCAATTGTGTGTCCTTCTGCGACCTCAAGCAGCACAAGACCTGCACTCGTCACATCCAAGACGGCAAAATTCGTGATAATTCTTTGCACAACCCGCTGACCAGTGAGCGGCAATTTGCACTTGCTTAGTATCTTTGGCTCACCATGCTTATTGACATGGTCCATTGTAACGACAACACGTTTCGCACCATGAACAAGGTCCATCGCACCGCCCATTCCCTTAATCATTTTTCCTGGAATGGTCCAATTCGCAAGATCTCCATATTCTGAGACTTCCATTGCGCCGAGAATCGCCAAATCAATATGGCCCCCGCGAATCATTGCGAAAGATTCAGCGCTGTCAAAAAAGGCACCTCCTGTCCTGAGTGTCACAGTCTCCTTACCTGCGTTGATTAAATCCGGATCTTCTAAGCCTTCAATGGGGTACGGCCCAATCCCTAACATTCCATTTTCAGAATGCAACATAACCTCAACATCACTCGGAATAAAATTGGAAACTAAAGTAGGCATACCAATTCCAAGGTTAACGTAGAAACCATCTTGAACCTCTAGTGCTGCTCTTCGAACAACCTGTTCTCGCGTTAGCGGC
>JAKADF010000359.1:4025-4398 GCA_021820805.1 Bacillota bacterium | reverse complement strand
TGAGAAGCCATGATACTTCCGGAAACCGTATCAAATACATCAAACACACCCATATCAGACAGATGAGCAATATCAATCCACATGGACAAACGTTCCATCTGCTGAATAATTGCTTTTCCGGCTTTTGTTAAGCCGCCCCCACGTGGCTCTCTGCACCCGTCTGCTAGATCATTCCCATCATTCCAAGTCAGGCCTATACCGCGGACACTCAGTTTATGCAATATAGATAAAACTCTGCTATCTCCGCCAAGGCACGCCGCACCTTCTAAAGACAACAGTCCCGCAATTCGCGAGTTACGACGCGCAGTTCGAAGTGATTCTTGATTTGTAACGAGTTGTACTTCACCTTTCACATTTGCAACATCATTGTGAA
>JAKADF010000359.1:0-4015 GCA_021820805.1 Bacillota bacterium | reverse complement strand
TGAAAAATATCAATTTGGCGCATTACAGCGTGTAATTGTGCATCCGGAGCTAATTTTGGATGCACAAATACCGCAAAGACCTGCGTCTTTACGTTTCCATCTCGTAAGTGGTATGCACCCGCTTGCAAACCGGTCTCTCCATAAAAAGGTTGGTTTTCTAAATCCATGCGCATTAAAACATCTGTATGCGCGTCTGCAACCGGTTTGTAAACCAAAATATTCATCTCCTAATCTGTCAGCCCAAATGTTTATTTGTCTGCAAGTTACCTTGGCTCCACTAATAAACGAATCGCAGTCCTATCTTCGCCGTCGATTATAATGTCAGTAAAAGCCGGTATACAAATTAAATCTACTCCGCTTGGGGCTACAAAGCCACGAGCAATCGCAACAGCTTTCACAGCTTGGTTCAAAGCACCCGCACCAATCGCTTGTATTTCGGCAGTACCTTGCTCGCGTAAAACCCCTGCCAAAGCACCTGCAACTGAATTTGGATTTGATTTTGCTGAAACTTTTAATATATCCACTATATGACGACCTCCTCTTTCACCCCTGGCAGCAGGACATTATATGAATATTCGATACACCATACATTATGCCAACTGTTCCGAGTGTCGGAAGAAGATTACCCTGACTATGACTCCGTTCGCAGAATTTGCTTAATAGACAAAGCCTTGCCAGATTTATCGTCTAGTTCAATTATCACCCCGCAAAATTGCCGCGGGCCGTCAGCGACAGTAAACCTTGCAGGCATTTGACTCATCATCCGATACGACACCTCTTTACGGCTCATCCCAAGAATTCCATCCCTTGGACCAACCATCCCAACATCCGTAATGTAAGCGGTACCATTAGGAAGAATTCTAGCATCGGCAGTCGGCACATGTGTATGAGTCCCTAAAACTGCGGATGCCCGTCCATTCAAATGCCAACCCATTACAAGTTTTTCTGATGTTGCTTCCGCATGCATATCAACAATAACATGCTGAATATCCGAATGTTTAGCCAAAATCGCATCTACCGTACGAAACGGGCAATCTAAAGCACCCATAAACGTTCGCCCCATTACATTTGTAATCAGTACCCGTACTTCTCCTACTTTACAAACAGTATAGCCTCTTCCAGGAGCACCCGGTGGATAGTTGCAGGGTCTAACAATTCGCATATCTTCATCGATAAATGAAGAAATTTCTTGACGATCAAATGTATGGTTGCCCAGTGTAATTATCTCAACACCGGCATCATATAAAGCTTCAGCATCCTTCAGTGATAACCCTTTTCCCATTGTTACGTTTTCTGCGTTAGCAATAACCAAATCTGGGTGAAGTAAAGGAACAAGCTCTGACAGCACGACTCTGGTATACTCTAACCCCGGCTTACCGACGATGTCGCCAATAAATAAGACATTCACTTTTGGACCACACTCCCAAACTCGTTTTACGTAAAAATAGAGTAGCCATTCGGCTACTCTATTTTGCGTATTCCACGGCTCTAGTTTCTCGAATCACTGTGACTTTGATTTGCCCGGGATAGTCCAACTCGTTTTCAATCTTTTTGGAAATCTCCTTCGCAACCTTGACGGATTCGGCATCGTCAATCATTTCAGGCTTCACAATAATACGCACTTCCCGTCCAGCCTGAATTGCGTAGCATTTTTCGACACCTTCGAACGACTCTGCAATCGATTCGAGTTTTTCTAATCGCTTCATGTAAATTTCTAAAGTTTCACGTCGTGCACCCGGACGTGCAGCTGAGATTGCGTCTGCTGCTGCAACAATGACAGATACAGGTGAAGAAAACTCAACATCCCCATGATGAGCAGCAATCGCATTAACCACTACAGGATGTTCCTTATATCGTTTTGCCAAATCGACGCCAATTTCAACATGAGAACCTTCAACCTCATGAGTTACTGCTTTCCCAATATCGTGTAAAAGGCCGCCTCGTTTTGCAAGCGACACATCAATTCCTAATTCAGCAGCCATCAAGCCCGCTAATTGGGCAACCTCAACTGAATGTTTCAAAACATTTTGTCCATAACTCGTACGGAATTTCAACCTGCCTAAAAGTTTAACCAAATCTGGGTGGAGGCCATGTATTCCAGTATCAAATGTTGCCTGCTCCCCTTCTTCTCGAACAAGCTCATCAATATCACGACGAGATTTTTCAACCATTTCTTCAATTCGCGCAGGGTGTATACGGCCATCAGCAACCAATCGTTCTAACGCCACACGAGCAATCTCGCGGCGTACTGGGTCAAACCCAGATAAGATTACAGCTTCAGGCGTGTCGTCAATGATGAGATCTATACCAGTCAACGTTTCAAGCGTACGGATATTTCGGCCTTCACGACCAATAATTCGTCCTTTCATTTCGTCGTTTGGAAGATTCACAACAGACACCGTTATTTCGGATGCATGATCTGCTGCACACCGTTGAACAGCACATGCAATAATATCTTTTGCTTTGCGTTCAGCCTCACGGCGTGCCTCTTGTTCAATTTCTTTCATCAATACAGCGGCATCATGGCGGCTTTCGCGTTCAACCGCAGATAAAATAATTTCCCGCGCACTCTCTCGTGTTAATCCAGAAATCCGTTCTAACTCTTTTACTTGTTCTTGCTGGAGTACTTCGATTTGTGAACGCATATTTTCGAGTTCAATTTCTCGATCTTTTAGGCTATCTGCCTTCTTTTCCAGCATTTCTAGTTTACGGTCAATACTTTCTTCTTTCTGAACAACACGCCGCTCGAGTTTTTGAAACTCCGCTCGGCGGTCTCGCAATTCGCGTTCCGCCTCCTGGCGTATTCTGTGCGCTTCATCCTTCGCTTCCAGCACCGCTTCTTTTCGCTTTGCTTCAACATCGCGTTGCGCAGACTCTATAATCTGAAGTGCCCGTGCTTCCGCGGTTCCAATCTTAGCCTCAGCTAAGGATTTACGGACAATATAACCAATTCCAAATCCAATTAACAAAACCAGTAAGGCTATAATTATCACAAGCCACAACTGTACTGCCATAAAGTGCCTCCTTGCCTCGACGACGTCAAGGTGTTCCAGAACACCGTATCAAAATCGACGTAATGTCGAGCTAGAGGCCGTAAACGATACGCATCTTCATTGTATGCGTTCGTCCTAAACCTTGTCAAGAAATCATTCATTAATTCCATCCAAATTATTCATTATTTTATATATCGTGGATTGTTTAAATCCTTTACGTGCTAGATGCGCAACCATCTTGTGTTTTCCCTCTTGAGTTTCTATATCATTCCTATGACGTAAGTATTTTTCAGCAATTTTCATAGCAGCGTGCAGCTCACTTTCGTCGTCACAAATATTAGATATCGCTTTTTGAACGATATCTTGCTTTATACCCCGTTGCTCCAATTTATGGGCCAGTGCCTTGCGACTGAGTAAGCTCTTTTTTGAGGCAATGAACATTGACGAATACTCTTCATCATCAACAATCATGTCATCTTTTAATTGTTTCATAACATTATCGATGATGTCATTATCGATACCTTTTCCACGTAAGTATGAAGCAACTTGCATAGAAGTCTTTACTCTCATGCGCAAATAACGCTTTGCCAAATTTAACGCGTCTACAATAGCCCCACGCGAAACCAAGGAATCATAAACCTGTTTCTCAACTGGCTCATTAATATGAAGTTCAAAATCTACCCAGTCACGAATGTGAATCATGATTTCTTGTCCATCTTCAAAAAGAACCCGAATTAAATTCGGGTTCCCGGGCACCTCATATCGGCCAATTATCTTATAAAGCGATGATTCACTCACTAAAATCAAACGCTTCCTCGTCACTCAAGGACTTATCTGTTGAAACTACAGGGTCCGTGCCAACTTGGAAATGTTCGCGTATCTGTTGTTCAATAATGTCAGCAATTTCTGTATGTTCTTTTAAATACGCCTTTGCATTCTCGCGCCCTTGCCCAAGGCGCTCTTCACCAAAGGAGTACCAAGCCCCGCTCTTTTGCACGATATCTATTTCAGAACCAATATCA
>JAKADF010000358.1 GCA_021820805.1 Bacillota bacterium | reverse complement strand
CCGATCTACGCAACGTTGTACACATCTCCATCTTCTTCAACGAAATGAGATCCGCCTATAATATTAACGTTATAGCGAACTGCGAGTTCTGTGAAAAGTTCAATATACTTGTCTGTATAGGTTGCAAGCAGGCGAATCGCTTTATCTGGACGTTTTTCTTCGAGAAACGACATCAACTGCGTTGTGAATAATTCTGGAAAGACGGCAAAATCTGATCCGAAATCTGAAGCAACGTCAACATAGTATTCCACTTGCCGTGTAAACTCAGCAAATGAATCAATTTTTTTCATCATGTACTGTACTGCGCAAATTCGCACAGGGAATGATGTGCGATAGACGCGCTTGGTATTTGGAAGATAGTCGACATTGTACCATTCCATTAGCGTCGCAAACGCTTCAGATGCCTTATCGTCTGGAAGGTACTTTGTATTAATTCGTTTAATCGTGAAGCCTTCTAGAAGTTGGAATGATAATACCGGGTCATAGATGCTGTGCTTCTCAACTGCTGCCACATACTGGCGTGGAGTCATCTCGGACTTGTACTTGTGATAATTCGGAATGCGCCCGCCAATGATGATGCTTTTTAGGTTTAATTGACGAGCAAGTTCCTTTCGTGCTTCATAAAGACGGTGTCCAAACTTCATACGACGGTATTCCGGGTCTACCATTACTTCAATGCCATATAGGTTGAATCCATCTGGGTCGTGATTTGTGATATACCCATTGTCTGTAATGACATTCCAGGTGTGCTGGTCATCATATTCGTCAAAATTTACGATAAGGCTTGAACATGAGCCAACAATTTTGTCTTCATATTCCACACAGAACTGACCCTCAGGAAAAATTCGAATGTGGCTTTCAAGCTGCTCCCGTTTCCAAGGCTCCATATTCGAAAAACAGCGGTTCCACAGTGCCATGATTTCATCAATGTCTTCCATTCGAGTATTGCGAACAATAATTTTCTTCTCGTATTTAGACATATCCGCTTCTGACACATACTCACATCCTTGCATCAGCTAAAATCATATTAGGGAGTGTTCCCGATTTTGTTCTCTTAAATGTTGCTCATCTTCTGCAAATCTCAGTTTGTTTGATAATATTTATGTGAGAAATCGCGGGGAGGATTACAATGGGGCAAAATCTAATCTTGCTGCAAATACCGGAAGAGTTTGAAACAAAACGGCTTCTGATTAAATCTCCTATGTGGGGTGACGGCAAAGCAGTCAACACCGCAATCCGAGAAAGCATAGAAGAGCTTCGTCCATGGATGCCTTGGGCAAAAGATACACCGACTGTTGAAGAATCTGAGGCCAATATTCGTACGGCCCGCCTGCGGTATCTAGAACGTTCTGACCTTAGGATGCATTTATTTCATAAGAAAACAGGAGAATTCGTTGGAAGCAGCGGGCTTCACCGGATTGATTGGGAGACTCGAAAGTTTGAGATTGGTTATTGGATCCGCACGTCTATGAGTGGAAAAGGGCTGATGACCGAGGCTGTTGAAGGGATTACGAATTTTGCGGCAAATAATTTAGAGGCAAATCGAATTGAAATCCGTTGTGATTCGAGAAATACGCCAAGCATGCGCGTGGCAAAACGACTTGGGTTTACTTTAGAAGGAATTTTGCGCGGTGAAAAATGTGATGCTGCGGGGATATTAAGGGATACGATGATTTTTGCCAAAGTTCGTGGTCAAGAATTTTAAATAACAGTAATTGAGGGGACGTTCCTTTGCCGAGATTGTTGATGTGGGATATTGACGGGACTCTGATTCGCGGTAACGGATCAGGCAGAATTGCCATGAATCGAGCTTTTGAGCGGTTGTATGGCGTGAAAGAAGTATTTAGCAATATGTACCTTGCAGGTAGTCTTGATTTCAACACAATTCAAACTGCCTTTTCAAAATACAAAATTAGTTTAGATGAGTTTGATACATATCTTGAAACATATTACGATGAACTGCGTTTCGTACTTTTGGAAGGGCGAAGTGAATTGCTTCCAGGCGTAGCGGATATTCTTGAAGAAACGGCGATTAATGATGAGCTATATAACGCACTTGGAACGGGCAATGTTGAGCTTGGTGCAAGAATTAAACTTGAAGAGTTTCATCTTAACCCTTATTTTCCCGTTGGAGGGTTTTCCGACAGGCCGATGGAACGATTTGAAATGATTTTTCACGGTATATCTAAAGCAAGGGAATACTACCAAATCGATTTTCGAGAGGAAGAAGTATTCATTATTGGAGATACGGTGCGGGATTTTGAAGCTGGAGTACGGTGTAATGTCAAAACGATTTCCGTAGCAACAGGCGGAAATCTTTTTGATGAGTTACAAGAGGTAAATCCCAGCAGAGTCTTAAAAGACTTAAGTGACAAAGCTAAATTCTTTGAACTGATTTCTTGAAGATACATGAAAGAAGCGTATGAAGGTTCAGGCGTGCTATGATACTTTCGATAGGAGATGAATGAATGAATTGTGTGTTTAGCGAACAGGCTGCGAATCGGTTAAAAGTCATTTTGGGTCAGCAGGAAGATAAATCATTAAAGGTTCGTATTGTTGTGCATGCAGATAACTATGATGCACAGTACGGCTTGGGACTTGATGTACAAAGAAAAAATGATGAACTGATTATGACGAATGCAGGCATAGAGGTTTTGATGGAAAAGAAAGTGAAATTTTTAGACAACCTTGAGGTTGATTACAATCCGACTGATGACAAATGGGTAATAACGAAGCGCCTTCAGACAACGTTTTAATGCGTTTTGATGATTGTATAAAATATTTTAAGTTTTATTTTTAAGTACTCCAAGTTTTGTACATGGAATTTCGTTACATAGCTGGTTCCAGAGGGGTTCATCTGTGAACCTACCGGCTACAACAACAGAAGTGGCTGGTCCTCCTGATTTGAGGCCAATATCCGTATCTGCAATGGGTGAAGGGAGCCAGATAAGCCCTGCTGAGGCTGCGATTTGTGATGCCTCATAATTGGCTCCTTTTGACCCGACTGGAATGATGTCGCGGAGATTTTGGATTGTTTTCATCGCACGTAATTGGGCAAAAGTCACAGAAGTCGAATCGCCTCGATATACCTGGTCTTTTGGTGCGCTTTTTGGTTCTCCTGCAAGCCAGACTTCATCCCCTGGTTTTGCGCTTCCAGGTGAAAATCTCCTCATATTGACACTTCCCATTGCGATGACTCCGAGCGCGGTAAGTTTCGCAGGAACGTTATCTTCACTGCTGCCTGTGATTGGAAAATCACTTCCTAGATTTGCATCCATTGCAGCTTCGCGTATCCCGTCTACAATCTGATTGGCGTATGATCCGCCGACACTAAGTGTGTTAATTAAAATATTAGGTGAAACATTTGCCGATATAAGCTCGAACAGCGCTACACGAGCGGTAAAATATCCTACGTCTTGCGGCAGCGCAAAAACCTCGTCGTGCGGTTGCTGTCCGATTCCGCCAAGTCCGTCTGTTGCAATTACAATCCAATTATCATCGCTAAGCTTCCATACGGTTAAGTCACGAACTTGTATGATTTTTTGTGGCTGTATCAAAAATATCCCTCGCTTTTAGAAGTTGACAAGCCTTTAACGGTTCTCTACGATAAAGTTAATTGTATATCTTTTAGGTGCTCGTTTTAAAAGTGAATTTCCAAAAAGTTGATAGGTAAGGTAATACGTATTTCTTTTTGGAAAGCTTTTAATAGAGATAATAGGGAAACCAGTGAAAATCTGGTGCGGTCCCGCCACTGTAATCAGCGTTTTATGTCTTGTTGCCACTGCGTTCACGTGGGAAGGCGTCAAGTGTATTTCAAGCTGAGAGCCAGGAGACCTGCCTAAGAGATTTCAAGCGAACCTTCGAGGAGAGGTTACGGTGGTTAAGTTGTGAAATGAAAAACCACTCTCTCTGCCTTGGGGCAGAGTTTTCTTTTTGAAGGGGTCGCTTCTGCTTAGATAAGGGGGCACCTCAAATGAGGAAATGTACAAAAGTCGTAAGCGTTCTTGCAGTTCTAGGAACGCTCGCATTGTCTGGATGCGGCGCACAATCCGCACAAACAACGCAGGAGTCAGGTAATACATCAGCAAAACTCGCTGACAACTTGGCGTTCCCTGTAACTTTAACTGATGATTTAGGCCACAAAGTCACAATTTCTAAACAGCCTCACCATATAGCCTCTACGACAGAGGGAACCGATGAGATTTTGTCCGCTTTGGTTCCTAAATCTGATATCGCCATGGTGACCCAATATGCCACACAGCCAAATTTTTCAAATATAACTAGTTTCGCCAAGGGCATTCCAGACATCGGGGATGCGAATGCGGAGCAAATCATTGCTGTTCACCCAGATTTAGTTTTACTTGCATCCTATACAAAACCGGGGATTGTAACGCAAATTGAG